>JAYRWF010000110.1:0-3830 GCA_041918195.1 Anaerolineales bacterium | reverse complement strand
CGCCGCCTCCGGGTCGATCTCGACCACGTCGACCGTGCATCCCCGGCCCTGCAGCCACTCGGTGAAGTAGCCGGTGGCCGGGCCGAGTTCCAGCACCGTCGCTCCGGGGCGGATCCAGCGGGCGAGCCTGGCCAGCGAATCGCAATCGTCGGCCCAACTGGCGCGGGCAAGACTACGTTGGTCAAGCTACTGATGCGCTTCTATGATGTCAATTCAGGGGCGATCCTGCTGGATGAACACGACGTCAAGGAATTCAAGCGTGGCGACCTGCGCTGCATGTTTGGCATGGTGCTTCAGGATACCTGGTTGTTCAACGGCACAATAATGGAGAATATTCGTTACGGGCGCTCGAATGCTACAGATGAGGAGGTAATTGCTGCAGCCAGAGCTGCCCACGTTGATCATTTTATCCGTACCCTGCCAGAGGGCTATCAGTATGTGATTAACGAGGAAACCACCAATATCTCCCAGGGCCAGATGCAGCTATTGACTATCGCACGCGCCATCCTGGCTGATCCAAACCTGCTCATCCTGGACGAGGCGACCAGCTCGGTCGATACGCACACCGAAGGGCTAATCCAGAAAGCCATGGCAGAGTTGATGAAAGGCCGTACCAGCTTCATCATCGCTCACCGTCTGTCTACCATCCGGGACGCAGACTGGATCCTGGTGATGAAAAACGGTGATATTGTCGAGCAGGGCAGGCACGAAAAATTGCTCCAGCGGGGTGGTTTTTATGCTGAGTTGTATAACAGCCAGTTCGACCAGGCTATCCTTGGCGCATAAGGCGATCCGACACCCATGTTCTCGCCGCTTTACCGCCAGCTAATCCGCCAAACCCAGGCCTGGGCGCTGGGCGACGGCTTTGATGCCCAACGCGCCGCTGACCTGCGCCGTCAGGCTATCCTGGCTAACCATGTCCACTACCTGGAGTGCATCCCGGTGTACAAGCGTTTTGCTAGGGAGGAAGGCGCTGGTTTGGATGCCAGCCTCGAGCTGCTTCAAAACCGGCTGATGCTCCCGGATGAGATTTTCAAGAGCTACAACCAGGTTTGGCTTGACGAAGGGGATTACGCCCGCATGAATACCTGGCTGAGTGAGATCTTTCACCGTCCGGTCGAAGTTGACATGGCTGGCGTTAACTCGATTGACAGCTGGATCGAGCGCCTGAACCAGCAAGGCCTGCGCCTGGTGTATAGCTCGGGTACCTCGGGCAACTTTTCTTTCATCCCGCGTGACCGGGAGAACTGGGAGCTGTTTACTACCGCCAGCCGCAGTACGCTTGCCCCGCTTCTGGCCCGGCGTGGGGCTGGGGCCTGGTGGCAGCGCCGCCTGATACCGCCTGCCGTCCGGTTGCTTTCTCCTGATCGCTTTGCCAGCCTGGTCCGTCGCCTGGGCGTCCGGGAATATGCGGCTTATTTCCTGGATTTTGTCCAAGGCCATACGGGCAACCAGACCTTGTCCAGGGAGCTGGCCGGGCTTTTTCGTACCACTGGCTATCTTTACGAAACGCAGTTTTCGCCGGCGACCTTGCGTTTGCTGGCACGTGGCCCCAAAAATGCTGTCGAGCAGGCTCAACTGGATCAGCTCCAGGAGTTGGTGGGACCGCGCCAGGCCGAGCTGCATGCCATCTTGCTTGACCGTTTACATCGTTCGGTTGCGGCCGGGCAGAAGATCTTCATTTTTGGCGTCACCCGGCAGTATAAAGACTTTTGTAAATTTATCCTTGAACATGGCCAGGGGCTGCGTTTTAAAACCGGCAGCCTGGTCGTCTTTGGCGGCGGCTGGAAATCTTTTCAGGGCGAGCAGATCAGCCGTGATGAGTTGCTAAATCTGATCGCCGAGGCATTCGGTCTGCCGCTCGAGCGCATTTTGGAAGGCTATTCGATGACTGAGATCAATGCTTTCATGCTGCGCTGCCAGGCCGGCCGCTTTCATATCCCGCCCACAGTTGAACCGGTCATTTTCGACGCCGGGTTGGCGCCGATCCAAGGCCCTGAGTTGCACGGCATTTTCGGTTTCATGGATACGCTGGCGCGCGCCTACCCGGGCTTTATTATCAGCGGCGACGAAGTCCATTACCTGGCTGGTGGTTGCCCGTGTGGCCTGGAAGGACCAGCGTTGACGGAGGTCGGACGGGGGCGGGAGCGGGAGATTAAAGGCTGCGGCGGAATTATGGCCTCGTTGAAGGCGTAGGGACTTACTCGCATGGAAAGCTTGTGCCAGCAGCACAGTCTGTTTACAGATCAAGATGGCCTGATTCGGGTCCCTTTCCTGATAAAGGGTCGCCTGGTCCTACCACCCGATATCGACCGCAGGCAGGTTGAGGCAGCCTTTGCCAGCCGGCTTGTGGAAGCTAACCATATCTACCTTCCAGGTGCTCAAGCGCTGCGCCAACAATTGATCGACCCGGTTGACCTGCAGCCAACCGGCGATTACCAGTACCAGCTCTTGCCAACGTTTCACCCGGCCGAGCTGGTCGAAACGGATATTGACCGCCTGCTGTCTGGGCCTTATTCCTTGAGTGTTGCCGAATTACTAGATTACCTGTCTTTGATCACTCGCCAGCTTCGCGAAAACTGGATCACGGTCGAGCGAGTACGCGACCTCAGCGCCTGCTCCAGCCTACTCCCGCGTGCCTACTTGGATGGCGCATTCGCAGCTCTGTTGATCGATCTGGACCCGGCAGCAGCGTTGAGGATGATTGATCGTGAGCTGTCGGCCTGGGGGCTGCCTGGCAGCCGCTTGCTGGAAGGTTGGGTCGAAGCGCCTGGCGAGGCGCTGCCTGGCTTGGCGCCGTTCCTGGCTCAAGGCTTGCCGGGCGCTGCACTTTGCCTGCCCCATCCAATGACCAGGACCTTGATCCGCGCCATGCCTACCCGCCAGCTTCACATTACTGCTGGCAACGTCCCCCAGGCGCCGCTGATCTCGGCGCTGCGCCTGATCCTGACCAAATCGGCTGGAGTGATCAAGCTCCCTGCGGAAGCCAGCCTGCCCGGTTCACTGCTGGCCCTGGCGGCCTATACCGCTGCACCCGACCATCCACTCACTCAGAACCTGTCGATGGTCTACTGGCCTGGCGGCGATGAAAGCATCGAGCGCACGCTGCTGGCGCCAGGCGCTTTTGACCGGATCGTGGCTTGGGGCGCTCCCGAGGCGGTTGCCTCGGTGCAAAGCCGGTCTGGCTTCACCCGTCTGGTCAGCTTTAACCCGCGCTATGGCATCAGCCTGATCGGCCGTGAAGCCTTTGCAGATGGCCTGGATGCAGTTGCCTTCCTGGGCGCGCAGGACGTTTTAATTTACAACCAGCAGGCCTGCAATGCCTCATTAATCCATTATGTTGAGGCTGGCTTTGAGCTAGCTTGCGAATATGCCCGGCGCTTGCAGGCCGCCCTGGCGGAATGGGACGCCGCCATCCCTCAGGTTGTCTTGCCCGCCCAGCGTGGCCAGCTCAAACGTTTGCGGCGTGGTAAATACAGCCGCGCGGAGTGGCTGCTCAATTTACGGGCGGGCGAGTATATCTCCGGTGTGGTGGTTACCCCCGAAGAATTCGACCTCCTGGATCACCCCTCGGCGCGCCTGGTAGTGGTGCGGCCGGTCGCTCGCCTGGAAGATGCTCTGCATTACATGCACACTGGCGTGGCAATGGTTGGCGCCTATCCCGAGCACCGCCGGTTGGCCCTGCTGGATGCAATTGCTGCGCGTGGCGTTTCAAGCATTTTTCCGCTTGGTCAGTGTGAGCGGGTCTTTGCTGGCATGCCGCAAGATGGGATGTTGGTGCTCAACCAATTGGTTGATTGGAAGAGCGGCTAGCAGGTCAAATCCAACTT
>JAYRWF010000109.1:0-13914 GCA_041918195.1 Anaerolineales bacterium | reverse complement strand
TCGCCGGCGGCTTCAACCTGGTAACCCGGGTGCTCTCGCTCCAGGTTGACCTGGGCATTATCGATGGCGCCGCCAACGGCCTGGGCTGGCTGGCTCAACGCAGCGCAGCCGGCTTGCGCAGCATCCAGACCGGTTTTGTTCGGAATTACGCCCTGGCGATTCTGCTGGGCATGATCGCAATCTTAGGTTACCTGTCCGTTGTGCTTAACCAGGCTCTCCGCTAAACTCGAATAGGAAAAACTATGAATTATCTCCTCCATCCCCTCACATTGGTCACCTTTTTCCCGCTGGTTGGCATCTTAATCTTGCTCTTCCTCAAGGCTGAGCAGAAAAACGCCGCCCGCTGGGTCGCGCTGGTCACTTCCCTGGTCACCTTTGGCATTTCGATTGCCATCCTGCTGCAGTTCAATGCCCAGGATGCGGAGCTCCAGCTACTGATCAACCTGCCCTGGATCCAGGTGGCTGGCTGGAATATTTCCTATGCCATGGGCGTGGACGGCCTGAGCATCTTGCTCCTGCTGCTAACCACCCTGCTGACGCCGATATCGATCTTCTCGACCTGGACCGCAGTCCAAGACCGGGTCAAGGACTTCATGATCTTCTTCCTGCTGCTCGAAATTGGCATGATCGGGGTATTCCTGGCCCAGGACCTGTTCCTGTTCTACATCTTCTGGGAATTCACCCTGGTGCCAATGTATTTCCTGATCGGTATCTGGGGCGGCAGCCGGCGCATGTATGCCGCGGTGAAGTTCTTCCTTTACACCATGGCAGGCTCGATTTTGATGCTGCTGGCCATCCTGTGGCTGGGCATCAACCTGGACACCTTCTACGTCCCCGAGCTGATGACCAAGGCGCCAGGAATTACCACGGCGATCCAGGTCTGGCTGTTCGTCGCCTTTGCGGCGGCCTTCGCCATCAAAGTCCCGATGTGGCCGCTCCATTCCTGGCTGCCAGATGCCCACGTGGAAGCTCCGACGGCTGGCTCAGTCATCCTGGCCGGCGTCCTGCTGAAGATGGGCACCTACGGCCTGCTGCGCTTCAACCTGGGGCTCTTCCCCCAGGCGGCCGTCCAGTTGGCGCCCTGGTTTGGCGTACTCTCGGTAATCGGGATCATTTACGGAGCGATGGTTTCTTACGCCCAGAAAGATGCCAAGAAATTGGTGGCGTATTCTTCCGTCAGTCATATGGGCTTCATCGTCCTCGGCTTGTTCGCCCTGAATGCCCAGGGTATCCAGGGCAGCATTTTGCAGATGATCAACCACGGCATCAGCACCGGTGCATTGTTCTTGATCGTTGGCATGATCTACGAACGGCGGCACACCCGTGAGCTGGACCAGTTCGGTGGATTGTGGAAGATCATGCCAGTCTACGGCCTGATCACGCTGATCGTCGCCCTGTCTTCGATGGGCCTGCCGGGCTTGAACGGCTTTGTCGGCGAGTTCACAATCTTGTTGGGCAGTTGGGGCGCAGGGTCTGAGGGAGGCGCTTATGGCAATGTCTGGTACACCGCCATTTCCTCGATCGGTGTCATCCTGGCCGCAGTGTATATGCTGACCATGTTCCAGAAGATGTTCCTTGGCCCGGTCACGCATGAAGAAAACAAAGGCCTGAAGGATCTGAACTGGCGCGAACTGGTAGTAATCATCCCACTGCTGGCGTTGATCTTCTGGATTGGCCTGTACCCGCAGCCCTTCTTCAACCTGATGGGACCGGCAGTGGAAAAGCTGACCGCAGGCCTGCAGGCTGCCGCCGCTGTCGCTGGTCTGCCTTGATCGTCGAGCAGGCTGATCGCCGGTCCTCAAGCGACCACCTGCCGCGCATCTAGAGCAGCTCACACCTGCCGAGAGAAAGGGATAGAACCCTATGGACTTATTGAGCACTTTGTGGACTTCCACCAACACGCTGCTGCCGATCGTTATCGTGGTCATCTGGGCAACCCTGCTGTTGGTTGTTGACCTGTTCATCCCGCGCGAGCGCAAGTCATTGACTGCGCTATTGGCTGGGTCGGGACTGGTCATATCATTGGCAGTCACGGTCGCCCGCCTGGATCAGACCGGCAGCGCATTCAACGGAATGGCGGTCATCGACGGCTTTGCCAGCTTTCTGTTTGTATTGTTTCTGTTTAGCGGGCTGCTGGCGATTGCTCTATCCTATGATTACCTGAAGCGGATGGGCCTGGAGCGCGGCGAATACTACGTCCTGCTCCTGTTTTCGGTCAGCGGCATGATGCTGATGGCAGCTGCAGCCGACCTGATCGTGGTCTTCCTGGCGCTCGAGCTGCTTTCGATCCCGCTGTACGTCCTGGCCGGTTTTGCCGTGCCGCGTCCAGCCTCCGAAGAAGCCTCTTTGAAGTATTTCTTATTGGGCTCTTTTTCAACCGGTATATTCGTGTATGGCACGGCTTTGATCTACGGCGGCGCCAATGGCACCACCTCGATTAAGGCAATCCTTGAAGTGATCAACAGCGGCGCGGCCCAGCCCAGCCTGCTGCTGATCGGCGCTGCGCTGACCATGATCGGCCTGGGCTTCAAGGTCGCTTTGGTGCCGTTCCACATGTGGACGCCTGATGTATACCACGGCGCGCCTACCTCGGTGACCGCCTTTATGGCCATTGGCGCCAAGGCAGCCGGTTTCGCCGCCCTGCTGCGCATCTTCGTCCTGGCTTTTCCCAGCCTGGCGGTTGAGCTGACCCCGGTGATGTGGGCCCTGGCGGCAATCACCATGATCCTGGGGAACCTGGTGGCAATCGCCCAATCCAACATCAAGCGCCTGCTGGCTTACTCCAGCATCGCCCAGGCCGGTTACATCTTCATGGCGCTCGTGCCATACGGGAATGAACAGGTTGCGTCGAGCAGCGTGGCAGCCGGGCTGTTCTACCTGGCGGGTTATGCTTTTACCAGCTTCACCGCCTGGGCGATCGTCATTATGCTCGAAAACATGCTCTTACCAGAACCGGCCCGCCAGCGCGGGCTGAACCTGGACGATTATGCCGGACTGGGGCGGAAGTACCCGCTGCTGGGCTTTGCGATGACGGTGGCGATGCTGTCCTTCATCGGCGTCCCGCCCACGCTCGGTTTTGTCGGCAAGTTCTACCTCTTTCGCACGGCGCTGCAGGGCGGATTCACTGGCCTGGCGCTGATCGGCCTGCTGACCTCGCTGCTCTCAGCTTACTACTACCTGCGGGTGGTGGTGATCATGTATATGCGCGACGGGGACCCCCAGGTCACTCGCGAGCGCTGGGTGTATTACACCGCCATCGTCACCGCGGTGGGAACCATCGTACTGAGCATCTTTGCCGGCCCGCTGTTCCAATGGGTCTCCGAAGCAGTGCTGCTGTTGTTCTAAACCAGGCCCGGGGTTGGTTAACTAAAAAATCGGCGCGGCCGATTTTTTAGTTAACCACCCGGCAAGGTAGATCAAGAGTCGATTACAATACTCCAATGAGCGCTCCTGGTACTGCCCCGCGTTGGCCAGCCTGGCTATTTTGGATCCTGCTGTTCCTGGCCGGCCTGGCCTGGCTGGCCGTCGAGTCCCGCCAGCCAGGCCAGGCGACTTTACTCCGCCCGCCTTCCGAACAACCGTTAGCACCGACCGCGACCCCCAGCTTGACCCCGACCTTCACTCCCAGCCCGACGCCCTCGCCCACCCCCACGCCAATTCCTCCCCCCACGCTGAGTGAGCTGGCCGGGCGGCGCGGCTTGCTGGTCGGCGTATCGGTCGGCGGCGGCTGGCTTTCCGACCCAGCCTATGCCAGCCTGCTGACCAGCCAGTTCAATGCGATTACCCCCGAAAACGCGATGAAATGGGAAATCATCCACCCCGAGCCAGAACGCTACGACTTTGGCGAAGCGGATGTCATCGTTGAATTCGCCCGCCAGAATGGATTGAAAGTGCGCGGTCATACCCTGGTGTGGGGCAACCAGCTACCGGCCTGGGTCATGGAGGGAAACTTCAGTCGCGGCGAATGGATTGAAATTCTGCGCGAGCACATCACCGAGGTGGTCGGCCGCTATCGCGGCACCCAAAACGGACAGACGGTGATCGCCTGGGATGTGGTTAATGAGGCGGTTGCCAGCAACGGCGCCTTGTTTGATAACTTTTGGCTGCAAAAAATCGGGCCGCAATATATCCCGCTGGCTTTTTGGTTCGCTCACCAGGCCGATCCGGAGGCGCTATTGTTCTATAACGATAACGCCGGCGAAGGACTGAATGCAAAATCACAGGGGATCTACAACCTGGTCAAGGGTATGGTCGAAGCCGGCGTTCCAATCGATGGGGTTGGGCTGCAGTTCCACGTCGGGTTGGACGGCGTCCCAGCCACCCTGGAATTAGCGACGAACATGCAACGCCTGGGCAAGTTGGGATTGGAGGTGCACATCACCGAAATGGACGTGCGCACCCAATACCGCCAGGATAGCCTGCCGGAAAAGCTGCAGGCCCAGGCCGGGGTGTACCGCCAGGTGTTCAATGCCTGCCTCATCTCACCCAATTGCCGGGCGTTTTTCACCTGGGGGCTGACCGACGCCCACTCCTGGATCCCGGGCCTGACCGGGAAAGAAGATTATCCGCTGCTCTTCGACCGGGAATACCAACCCAAGCCTGCCCTGCAGGCGATCCTGGATTTACTCGAAAAACCTTGAGCCAGCGCTAGGGTTGGGTGATTTGGGGCGAGTTCCACACTGCCCAATCATCCTGGACCGAGCCATCTGCTTTCACCACCAGGATGAACGCCAGGGTCTGGCCGCGCAGCTCGCTCAGGCTGAGGTCGACCGGCGTCAGGGTACCATCACAGGTGGCGGGAATCTCCTGCAGGGTGTCGATGTCCTCGCCATCTTTGACTGCGATCTGGAAGATCACCTTGCCCTGGCCGCATTTTCCGTCCGGGTTGGCGGCAAATCCGACGCGCGCCTTGAAGTGGTCGCCCGCTTTGACCTGGTAGAGCGGAAAGATACCGTAAACATAGCCTTCGTCTTCCGGTTTGGGCGTCATCAGCAGAATTTTTCCGGAGGTCTGGCCGTTCTCCAGGCGCAGTTCATCCGCCAGTACCGCTGCACCTTGCAGGCTATCCAGCGGCCCGCCAAAGGCCAGCGGCAGGCCGGAATTATCTCCCGCCGCGCTGTACCAGGCGGCCGAGGAGGCGCTGCTGACAAAATCGAACTGGCGCGCCCCGCTTTCGCCGCCCGGCGCTTCGACAATAATTTGGGCCCAAACCGGCAGATCGCCATTCCGACCACCCCCAAAGACCTGCCCATCAGCGTTGCTCAACTTCCATTCGCTGCGGTAGGTGCCGCCCTGGGCCGGGGCGACCATCTCGACCGAGATATCGACCGTGGCGTCCGGGCGGACCACTTTCGGCAGCAGGACCTGCGGCGGCGCGCTGAGCAGCTCGCCGCCGGTAAACACCAGGCTGTAATCTTCTTCCCAGGTGCACTGGCCGATATTCTGCAGCCGCCAGGTCTTGGTAAAACGCTCGCCTGGCTGCAGAGCGGTGTTGTCCGGGATGGTGACGTCCTTGATGAACTTTGAGCGGTCGCAGGCGCTGGCCTGCGGCGCCTGGGTCGGCTGGGGGACCAGGGTAAAGACCGGCGCCTGGCTGGGAAGCGAGGTCGGCAAGGCTGGGTTGCCAGTAGTTGCAGTAGCCAGGGGCGACTTTTGGGTCGGCTCAGGTGTTGCCGCCGGCGGGCGGCTGATTTCGGTCAATTGGGCTGCCACCGTGCGGGCTGCCGCGGTGTTAATCAGCTCGAACTCCGATGGCGCAGGCGTGTTCCGGCCTGGCATATTGCAGGCGCTGAGCAAAACCAACCCAATCAGCAGCAGGCTCAACCCCACTCGTAAGGCAAATTTACCGTTCATCGCTCGACCTCTCCTTTCCGGCATACGCTTATTATAACGTCTCGATGCAAAGTTGTTGCCAGGTTCAGGGCAATGGCCGGCCGGCCGGCGATGGTATAATCTGCGGGGTAAATTCTACAGGAAAGTAAAAGACAATCGATATGCTTGATAAACTGGTCGGAATCGAAGAACGCTACCAAGAACTGAATAACCTGCTGCTCGAGGTCGGGAATGACTACCAGAAAGCCGCCGAACTGAGCATGGAACGCGCCGAGCTGGAGCCCATTGTCACCAAAATCCAGCAATACCGCCAGGCCCTGGCGCACCTGGAGGAAGCCCGCCAGGTCTTTGCAAGCGAAGAGGACGCCGACATGCGCTTGCTGGCAGAGGCTGAGATCCAGGAGCTCGAGCCGCAGGCCAGCACCCTGGAGAATGAAATCAAGAACCTGCTGGTGCCCAAGGATCCGCGTGACAGCCGGAATGTGATTATGGAAATCCGGGCTGGCACCGGCGGGGATGAAGCCGCGATTTTCGCCGCCGACCTGTTTCGAATGTACAGCCGCTACGCTGAAGCGCGCCGCTGGCACGTCGAAGTGCTCTCGACAAATGAGATTGGCATCGGCGGTCTGAAGGAAATCATCTTCCTGGTCAAAGGCAAGGGCGCCTATTCCCGCTTGAAATATGAATCCGGCGTGCATCGCGTCCAGCGCGTCCCGGTCACCGAGTCGCAGGGGCGGATACACACCTCCACTGCCACGGTTGCGGTGCTGGCGGAGGTCGATGATGTCGAGGTCAGCATACCCGAAAGCGATATCAAGATCGATGTTTATAAATCAGCTGGCGCGGGTGGGCAAAACGTCCAGAAAAATGCCACCGCGGTGCGCTTGACCCACCTGCCGACCGGGATTGTCGTCGCATGCCAGGATGAACGCTCCCAACTCCAGAACCGGTTGCGGGCAATGAGCATCTTGAAAGCCCGCCTGTATGAAATCGAAGAAGAAAAGCGCCGCTCGGAACAAGAAGAAGCCCGTCGATCCCAGGTCGGCAGCGGCGAGCGCTCTGAAAAAATCCGCACATACAATTACCCCCAGTCACGCGTCACCGACCACCGGATCGGGGTTTCATCCTACAACCTTCCGGTCGTCATGGAAGGTGGAATTGACCTGTTTATCGATGAGCTTTCAACGCGCGCCGAGGCGGACCGCCTGTCGGCGGTAGGGCCGGATGACGAGGACGATTAGCGCGCAGCGTGCCGCGACCAGCGACACGCCGCTCCTGGACGCCCAGGTACTGCTGGCGCATATCCTGAACAAACCGCGCGCCTGGCTGCTGGCGCATCCCGAAGTGAGACTGACGGCTGAACAGCAGCAAGCTTATCGCCAGGACCTGGCTCGCCTGGCGGCGGGCGAACCGCTGCCCTACCTGATCGGCCATTGGGAGTTTTTCGGCCTGGATTTCCTTGTCAGCCCGCAGGTGCTCATTCCCCGCCCGGAGACCGAGTTGCTGGTTGAAAAAGCGCTGGCCTGGCTGGAACGCCATCCTGAGCGCCGGCTGGCCGCCGATGTCGGCGCCGGCTCGGGCTGCATCGCGATCAGCCTGGCGGTTCACCAACCGGATCTGCAGCTCGTGGCGACCGACTGCTCGCCCGAAGCCCTGCAGATCGCCCACCAAAACGCCGGGCGACATGGCGTGAGCGATCGAATCTGCTTTCAACTGGCCGACCTGCTCCACCTGCAAGCACCGGCCAACCTGCCGGCCGGTTTTGACCTGATCGCAGCCAACCTGCCCTACATCCCGAGCCAGACGCTCCGGGAGCTGGCGGTGTACGGCAGAGAGCCGAGCCTGGCGCTGGATGGCGGCCCGGATGGGCTCGATCTGATCCGCCGCTTGCTGGCGCAGGCCCCAGCGCTGTTGACCCCCGGCGGCTTGATGCTACTTGAAATCGAATACCGCCAGGGTGATCCGGCGCGAGCCCTGGCAGAGGCAAGCTTTCCCAACGCCCGGGTCTCGGTCGATCGTGACCTGGCCGGGCAAGAACGCCTGCTGGTGATTGAACGGACCGAATAGGACATCCACTGCCATGCCAAAAAAGTTCTTGGTTTTCTTCATCTTGCTGCTTCCTGTTCTGCTAAGCGGCTGCGCAAAATCCGCCAGCAATCACGGTGGGTCCGTATCGTTCATGGTCTTCGGTGACCCGGCCGAATTGAAGGCCTACCAGCAGCTCAGCGCCGCCTTCGAAGCCCAGAATCCTGGCGCAAAGGTCGAGCTGATCCACATCCCCAGCCAGACAGATTATCGCAAGCGCCTGTCAGCTGATTTCGCCGCCGGGACCCCTGCCGACGTGGTGCTGATGAACTATCGCCGCTACGCGCCGTTCGCTGCCAAGGGGGCTCTTGAACCGCTTGAGCCCTACCTGAAAGAGAGTAAGGTCCTCGCGCATACCGATTTCTACGAGCAGGCGCTCGACCCGTTCACCTGGCGCGGCCAGGTGATGTGCATCCCGCAAAACCTGTCCAGCCTGGTGGTTTATTACAACAAAAACCTGTTTGACCAGGCCGGCCTGTCCTACCCGGCGAACGATTGGAGCTGGGAAGATTTCCTGCGCACCGCCCAGGCGCTGACCCTCGACCTGGACGGGGACGGCCGGGCCGACCAGCATGGCTTGGGCTTTGAGGTTTCCCTGGCGCGTTTTGCTCCTTTCATCTGGCAACATGGCGGCGAAATCACCAACAGCGATTTGAATCCGACCGCCCTGGCCCTGGATTGGCCGCTGTCGGCTGAGGCCATTACCTGGGTCGTCGAACTCCAGACCAAATACCAGGTTACCCCTGACCTTGAACAGGAAGCAGCCGAGGACAGCGAAAGCCGCTTCTTGAACGGGCGCCTGGCGATGTACCTGAACAGCCGGCGCGGCGTCCCAGCGTATCGCGAGATTACCACCTTCGATTGGGATGCCGCTCCACTGCCGCGCGACCAGCACCAGGCCGGTGTGCTCCATGCCGATGGCTACTGCATGGCCGCCAAAGCCGTAAATAAAGACCTGGTCTGGGCATTTATTGAATTTGCTAATTCACCGCAAGGCCAGCAGCTAATTGCCGCCACCGGCCGGACGGTGCCATCCCTGAAATCAGTAGCCGAGTCAGCCGCCTTCCTGGACCCAGGCCAGAAGCCGGCTAACAGCCGCGGCGCTTTCCTGGATCCCTTGCCCTACATCCGTGCCCTCCCTGCCACGCCAACCTGGATCGACGCCGAAGAGGCGGCTGACCAGGAGTTGATCCGGGCCTTTTTCGGCCAGGTCAGCGTCAAGCAGGCAATCGAAGCAGCCATCCGTCTGGCCGGACCGTTCCTCGTTGAAAACGAGTAGCTTCCACCGCCAGTCCTGGCTGGCCCTGCTCCCTTACCTGTTGGGCATCCTGTTCCTGACCGGGTTGCCCTTACTGCTTTCATTTGGGCTGTCGCTCTACCAATACGACGGGCTCAGCCGCCCGGCCTGGCGAGGGCTGGGAAATTTCCGGGCCGCGCTGAATGAGCCGCTCTTCCAGGTGGCGCTGGTCAATTCACTGCGCTTTGTCTTCCTGGCGGCTCCGCTGCGCCTGCTCGCCAGCCTCAGCCTGGCCTTGCTGCTCCACCGTCCACGGCCGGGGATCGGCTGGTACCGGGCCGCGGTGATCCTACCAACCATCGTCCCCGAAATCGCCTATGCCCTGCTTTGGCTGTGGCTGCTCAATCCACTCTACGGGCCGCTGAACCAGCTCCTGCGCCTGCTGGGCCTGCCTGCCCCGGCCTGGCTGGTCGATCCGGCCACGGCTTTGCCCGCCCTGGTGCTGATGTCGCTCTTCACCATCGGGGAGGGCTTTGTGATCCTGCTGGCGGCCCTAAAAGCCATTCCGCCCGAGATGTATGAATCGGCCTGGGTGGACGGCAGCAACCGTTGGCAGGCCTTTCGCCACCTGACCCTGCCACTGCTCCAGCCCTGGCTGGTGCTGCTCTTCTTCCGGGACGTCATCCTGACCTTCCAGACCAGCTTCACGCCGGCTTACATTATGACCGGCGGCGGGCCGTACTATTCCACGTTCTTCTTTCCGCTGCTCATTTTTGAAGAGGCCTTCGACCGCCTGCGCTTTGGGATCGGCTCAGCGCTGATGGTGCTGATGTTCGGCATCACCCTGGTCCTGCTGCTGTTGATGTACGGGATCATCCAGGATTGGGGGCATGATGAAGACTAAGCCCGCCTGGCTGCGCGAACACCTGCCCTTTTACCTGGTCGCCAGCTTGCTGGCGCTGGTCTTCCTGCTGCCGCAGGTCTGGATGGTTGTGTACTCACTGCGCACTCCAGGCCTGCCGCCGCCGCGCGGCCTGGAATGGCTGCCCAGGCCGCTGAGCTGGGGCAACTACCGAACGCTGTTCGAGATTTTGCCCTTTGGCCGCTACCTGCTCAATTCGGTAATGGTAACCGGACTGGGGATCACACTGACCCTGCTGAGTGCATCGCTGGCCGGTTTCGGCATGGCCCAGCTCAACCGGGCTAATCGCCGCCGCTTGCTGGTGCTTTCAATCGGACTGCTGATGATCCCAATCACCTCGCTCTGGCTGACCCGCTTCCTGCTGTTTGCCTGGCTGAAATGGACCGATACCTACCTGGCGCTGCTCGCCCCGGCCTTTATGGGCTCCAGCCCTTTCTTCATCCTGTTATTCTACTGGGCTTTCCGCCGCTTGCCGGAGGGCCTGATCGAAGCCGCCCGCCTGGAAGGCGCTTCGCTGCTGACTGCCTGGCGGCGGGTGGGCCTGCCGCTGGTCCGCCCGACCACTGGCGTGGTAGCCGTCCTGACCTTCATCCTGTACTGGAATGATTTCATCAATCCCCTGCTATACTTAAAATCACAGCCTATGTTCACCCTGGCGGTCGGCTTGCAGCAGCTACAACAACTGGACCGCACCAACTGGCCGATCCTGCTGGCCGGCAGCCTGGTAATGACCCTGCCGTTGATTGGTCTATTCATCCTGATCCAAAGACAAATGAGAGGCTAAGCATGTATTCTGTTGCCGTAAAACGTGACTTCATCGCCCAACATCGCCTGATTGGCGGCGACTGGGGAGCGGAGAACCAGCTCCATTCCCACCATTACGCCCTGGAGTTGATCCTGGAAGGCCAGGAGCTCGACCAGCACGGTTACCTGGTGGATATCGTCGATATTGAGCAGGCTCTGGAAGCGCAGGTAGCCGTGTACCGTGATCGGGTTCTGAACGACCTGCCCGCTTTTCAAGGTTTGAATCCGAGCATCGAGCACTTCAGCCGCATCTTGTGCCAGGCGCTGGCGGCCCAGATCAAAGCCGCCAACCTGGGCCGGATCACGGTCAAATTATGGGAAAACGAGATCGCCTGGGCAGCTTACCGGCTCGAGCGCTGAAAATCGGCCTGATCGTCTACGGCAGCCTGGACAACCTGTCGGGCGGCTACCTGTACGACCGAAAGCTGGTCGAATACCTGCGCCGGCAGGGCGACAGGGTCGAGATCATCGCGCAACCCTGGCGAAGCTATGCCGGCCGGCTGGCGGAAAATTTCAGCTCGAATACCCTTCGGCAGGTGGAAGCGCTCCAGCCGGATATCCTGCTGCAGGACGAGTTGAACCATCCCTCGCTGTCCCGGCTCAACCGACGGCTGCAGGCCCGCTGGATGGGCGAGCGGAAACCGCTCAGGGTTGCGATCGTCCATCATTTGCGCATCAGCGAGCAGCGCCCGGCCTGGCAAAACCGCCTATACGCAGTCCCGGAGCGCAGCTACCTGAACAGCGTAGACGGGTTTATTTTCAACAGCCAGACCACCGCAGCCAGTGTACAATCTAGCATTCTTCGACTACCCTCAGAACGCCTGGAAGATGAAAATATTCCTGGCGTGATTGCTTATCCCGCCGGCGACCGTTTCCAGCCTGAGATCGGGGAGGCCGAAATTAGCGCCCGGGCGCATCTGCCTGGGCCGTTGCGCCTGGTCTTCCTGGGCAACCTGATCGAACGCAAGGGGCTGCACACTCTGCTCGAAGCCCTGACCAGCCTGCCAGGCGAGGTCGCCGAGTTGGAAGTGATCGGAAGCCCGGCGTCGGAGCCCGCCTACGCCCACCGCATCCAGGCGCGCGCCAGCCGCCCCGACCTGGCTGGGCGGGTTCACTTCACCGGCGCGCTGGACAACGCAGCCCTGGCCAGCCGGCTGCGCCACGCCCAGCTCCTGGTGGTGCCTTCTTCCTACGAAGGCTACGGAATTGCCTACCTGGAAGGGATGAGCTTCGGCTTGCCTGCCATCGCCGGAAACCTCGGCGCGGCCTGGGAGATCATCAACCCGGGCGAGAATGGCTTCCTGGTAGCGCCGGGCGCCTCAGCCGGCCTGGCCGAGCACATCTCCAGCCTGGGGGCTGACCGGGCGCGCTTAGAATCGATGAGCCTGGCGGCCCGTAAGCGCTTCCTGGCTCAGCCCTCCTGGGATCAGACCGCCCAGGTCATCCGGGAATTTCTCCTCGAGCTGCTGGCAACGCGCCAGCTTCCAGCTTGAGTTTTACCCTAAAGGTGCTGCAATGGACTACTCCTTCACCCGCTACCTGGCCGCCAAAAAAAGCGTCGACGATCGCGCCTTGAACCGGACAATCTGGGGCAACCTGGCTCGCCGCCTGGCGGGCAGCCCGGCTTCCCTGCAGGTCCTGGAAATCGGCGCCGGCGCCGGGGCGATGTTCGAGCGCATGCTCGACTGGGGCCTGTTCCACCAGGCGGATTACACCGGGATCGACCTGCAGCCCGAGCATATCACCGCCGCACTCGACCGCCTGCCGGGTTGGGCCCAGCAGCGCGGCTACCACGTTGCCCGTTCTGCTGCTTCGACTACCACCAGCGAGCGACTGCGCTTGACCAAAGGCAAGCAGCTGGTCAACGCCAGCTTTGAAGCAATCGATTTGTTCGACTTTATTGACCGGGAACGCTCGCGCCGCGCCTGGGATTTGCTGGTCGCGCATGCCTTCCTGGACCTGCTCGACCTGCCTTCCAGCCTGGTGCCCATTTTCTCCCTGCTGCGCCCGGCCGGGCTTTTCTATTTCACAATTAACTTCGATGGTCTGACCCTGCTTGAGCCACTGATTGACCCGGCCTTTGACGAGTTGGTCATGTCGCTCTACCACCGCACCATGGATGAACGGCTGGTCGCTTCCCAGACGGGCAAAGAACCGGCCACCTCCGGCGATAGCCGGACCGGGCGGCGCCTGTTCCAGCAGATCCGGGCCGCCGGGGGTGAAATCCTGGAGGCTGGCGCATCAGACTGGGTGGTCTTCCCGCGCCGCGGCGCTTACCCGGCGGACGAAGCCTATTTCCTGCATCACATTCTTTATTTTTTTGAGCAATCGTTGAGCGGGAATCCTGAATTGGAACCCGAGCACTTCCAGAGCTGGTTGGCGGCCCGCCATGCCCAGGTGAAGCACGGTGAGCTGATTTACATCGCCCACCAGTTGGATTTCCTCGGTCAATGCGCTTGAAGAAACTGCCCGACCCGCCTGGCGTACCACTCCGGCGCTTCCAGGTGAACGTTATGCCCCACCCCAGGCGCTACAGCCACCTCCGCCCCGGGCAACTCCAGCGCCATCCGCCGCACCAGCGCGGTGTACTTCCCATCCAGCTCGCCAGCCAGCAGCAGAACCGGCATGCGAACCTGGCTAAGCTTCCCCCACAGGCCCGGCTGCCGGCCAGGGCTCAACTCAGCCACCACCCGCGCCATCGCCTGGCGATCATTACCCGCCCGGCTGTGCTGCAAGGCGGCTAACAGCTCGGGCTGGCGCTGCAGGGCGGCAAACAGCGGCATCCGGTACCAGTCTTCCAAGAATTTCTCCATTCCAGCCAGGCGGATTTGCTCCGCCCGGCGTTCGTCTTCCTGCCGGCGGAGCCGCCGCTCCACCCGTCCCGACAGGCCCGGGCTGGCGCTTTCCAGGACCAGTGAACGCACCCGCTCCGGGTACTGGCGCGCAAAATGGAGCGCCAGGCGGCCACCCAACGAGTAGCCCACCAGGTGCGCTGGCGGGACACCCAGCCGATCGAAGGTGCGCGCAAGCCCGC
>JAYRWF010000108.1:0-1676 GCA_041918195.1 Anaerolineales bacterium | reverse complement strand
TGGTTCATGCCCGCCGCCTGGCGGCTGCGCGCTTGAGCGACCCTGGAATGGTGAAGAAGCTGTTTGATGATATTGCTCCGCGTTTCCAGAATCGCAATGGCGGCTACACCCGGATGATTCACACCGGTCTGCGCCATGGCGATGCCTCGGAAATGGTTTTGTTGGAGCTTGTGGAAGATTAGTGTTCAAAAAGTAGAGATTTGAGATGGCAGCTGGGGACCAACCCGCTTCCAAAATCTGAAATCTCACAATGGCACGTTACCAGCTTACCCTTGCCTATAATGGGGCCCTGTTCGAAGGGTTCCAGCGGCAGGTCCTGAAGAACCGCGAAGTTCGCACCGTTCAAGGCGTCCTGGAGGCTGCTCTGCGCCAGCTTGGCTGGCAAGAGGGCAGGATCCTGGCCGCTGGGCGAACGGATGCCGGCGTGCACGCTACCGGTCAGGTGATTGCATTTGATCTGGATTGGAGTCATAGCCCCGATGCGCTCCTGGCGGCGTTGAATGCTCACCTGCCGGATGACGTAGCTGTCCAGAGCGCAGCGGTTGCCAGGCCAGATTTCCACCCGCGTTATGCGGCGCGCGCTCGGCGCTACGATTACACCATCGCTTGCCGGCCGGTGCGTCACCCGTTATTGGAACGGTACGCCTGGCGGGTCTGGCCAGCAGTCAGCCTGGAGGCGCTGCAGGAAGCTGCCCGCCCTTTACCTGGCGAGCATGACTTCGGCGCTTTTGGCACTCCGCCGCGACGTAATGGCAGCACGGTCCGCAGCGTGTACCGGGCGGACTGGAAAGTCGCCGGCGACAAATTGGTGTTCGAAATTGTTGCCAATGGTTTTTTGTTCCGAATGGTGCGCCGCCTGGTTTATGCCCAGGTGATGGTCGCCCAGGGAAAGCTGCCGCCAGATGCAATCCTCTCTCGGCTGGAGGGGATCACGACCGATATGCCGCAAGGGTTAGCCCCTCCCCAGGGGTTAGTGCTGGCTGAAGTAATCTATGAATAAATTATGGCGAGGATGGCAGACATCCGGACCAAGAAGTGGAGATGAGCGTGGAGAAGACTTACATCCCAAAAGCGAGTGAGATTTCGCCGGAATGGTACGTTGTGGATGCAAACGACCAGAACCTGGGGCGGATTGCTACACAGATCGCTGGCCTGTTGATGGGAAAATACAAACCGACCTTCACTCCCGGGATGGACACTGGTGATTTCGTGGTGGTGATTAATGCGGAGCGCGTGTCTGTGACGGGCAAGAAGATGGAAGAAAAGATGTATTACCGTCACTCGCAGTATCCTGGTGGTATCACTGAAACCAGCCTGCGCCAGCAATTGGCCAAGCACCCCGACCGGGTAATCCGGGATGCGGTGTGGGGTATGCTGCCGCACAATAAATATGGTCGCCAGTTGATCCGCAAATTGAAAGTATATGCTGGCCCAGAGCACCCGCACGAGGCACAACACCCCAAAACCTGGTCGGGAGTTAAGGAGTAGGACTTATGGCAGTTCAATATTATGAAGGTATTGGTCGTCGCAAAGAAAGCACTGCTCGCGTGCGTGTGATGAGCGGTTCCGGTCGTTTCATGGTCAATGACAAGACCGCCGCCGAGTATTTCACTCGCCTGGGTGATCTGAAGGCAATCCTGGCTCCGGTTGAGGCAGCTGGTGAAAACCCGACTCAG
>JAYRWF010000107.1:0-2411 GCA_041918195.1 Anaerolineales bacterium | reverse complement strand
GGTTGGCATTGCTCGTAAAGTCGCCCGGTTGCGACCGGTAGCAGTCATTAAGGGTTGAGCCGAACACTGATCTCCGCCAGGCGGGCATTCACCAGCTTAAGCAGGTCGCTGGCTGGAAGGCGAATGTTCAAACCGCGCTGACCTCCAGAAATATGAACCGAATCGAAAGTACTGGCGGATTGATCGACGATCACTTGGAAGCCTCTGTTAATCAGCGCCAGGGGTGAAATACCACCGGTGAGCAGGCCGGTTAGCGATTCCGCCTCGCGCTCGCTGGCCAGGAAGAGCTTTTTTTCGCCCACCACTTTGGCCAGGGCTTTTAGATCGACCTCCGAATCACCCGGCACAACGGCCAGGATGGGTTTACCCTTACCTTCTCGCTTGATCACGATCGTTTTGAATACCTGCTCAGGAGGAACGTTCAGCAGACGGGCAGTCTCTAACGCACCAAGTTTCTCTTCTGGGAGCTCGTAGGCTAAAAAGGGGATTTTCCGTGCTTCGAGCAGCCGGGTGATATTGTTGGTCTTCATGCTGTTGGATAAGGAAGCGTCAAAGTAAAAATTGCACCGTTTGGCAGGGCGTTGGCTGCAGTCAGCGTTCCGCCATGCGCTTCAGCCAGTTGGCGGGCGATCGCCAGGCCCAGGCCAGAACCGCCTTCTAAGCGACTGCGTGAAGTATCGGCGCGGTAAAACCGCTCGAAGATATGCGCCAACGCTTCAGGCGGAATTCCTGGACCACTGTCGCGTACCTGGATAGCCAGGGTCTTCCCACGGCGCTCGACGTTAACCACAATCGAGCCGCTTTGCGAGAGATAACGCAAAGCATTGGAGAACAAGTTGCCGAGAATTTGCTCGATACGGATCGGGTCAACCTGTAATATTGGCCCAACTACCTGTAAAGCGGGCGAAACGATCAGGGAGAGATCGATCCCATTGGCTTTAGCCTGGGGTTGGAAACGCTCGACGATCCTGTCCAGCAGGCCAAGGAACTCGACCGGTACCACTTCCAAACGTAGTTGGCCAGCATCTGCTAAGGCCAGGGTGCGCAGGTCTTCTACCAGGCGGGTGAGCAGCAGGTTCTGTTCGAGCACTGGCTGCAGGCTTTCAGGGCTGGTAGGATAAATTCCGTCTTGGATAGCTTCCAGGTGGGCGCGCTGGACCGAGAGCGGAGTGCGCAACTCGTGGGCGATATCGGCGGTCATCGCCTGGCGGTTCTGATTGGCTTGCTGGAGTGATCCAGCCATCTGGTTGAAGGCCTGGCCCAATCCGGCAAGTTCATCCTTTCCCTCGATTGGCACACGTTGGCTCAGGTCGCCTTTAGACATCTGGCGGGCTGCCTGAGTCAGCTCGCGCATTGGCCGGGCCAGGCGCTCTGCCAGGACTAGCGCCAGGAGCAGCGCAATCCCGCCGCCTATCAGGGCTGAGATCAGCGCTGCCCGGTTCAATCGGGCCAAGAGAAAACCGCTGGCGTTGGCAGACATTCCTGTCCCGCTTTCCACCAGGAGATAGCCAATCCGGGCGCCTTTTACTTGCAGGCTTACTGCTGATTGTCGTTCAGCAGCGCTCAACACTGTGTTTGGTTGGCTTGTGCTGGTGTCGACCAGCACCTGGCCGCCCTGATCTGCCAGGCGGATGCGCTGGTTCATCATGCCAGCTCCCTGGCGTCCCATACCACTGCCTTGCGACTGGCCGTGCGGCAATAAGCTTTCCACACCTTGCCAGTTCCCGGCAGTCTCGTAATAGGCCTCCAGGTCGCTGGCCAGGCTATCCAGCTCGATCATGCTACCGCGAAACATGAAAGCCTGGACTTCGCGTGCGGTAGTCTGGCGAGCAATCATGACCACGCTGGCGATGGAAACCAGCAGGACGATGGCAAAGGATGCCAGCAGGCGAGATCGCATCGAATTCATCGGCGGCAGGTCTCTCGTCTAGCGGTCTTTGATGAACCGGTAGCCGATTCCAAAGACGGTTTCAATGTATTGTGGGTTTTTCGGATCCGGCTCAAGCTTCGCTCGAAGATTCTTAATGTGGGCGTCGATTGTTCGTTCGTAGCCTTCGTAAGCTGATCCCTGGCTGGTTTCGAGCAACTGCAGACGAGTAAACGCCCGGCCAGGTTGTCCGGCCAGGGAAGCCAGCAGGTTGAACTCAGTCGGGGTCAGCTCGATTGCGTTTTCCTGGCGGGTGATGGTATGCGCCGTCAGGTCGATTACCAGGTCGGCGACATGTAACACTTCAGCCGGCGCTCCTCCAGGCTCTGCACGGCGGAGCAGAGCACGTACCCTTGAAACCACCACACGAGGGGAAAATGGCTTGGTTACGTAATCGTCCGCGCCGATTTCCAGACCAATCACCTGGTCGGTTTCTTCGACCCGGGCGGTCAGGATCAAGATCGGTGTTTCTGCTTTACGCCGG
>JAYRWF010000106.1:0-20234 GCA_041918195.1 Anaerolineales bacterium | reverse complement strand
GATCGAAGCACTGGGGTATCCGGTGCTGGTGCTCAAGGCAGATGTGTCGCAACCGTTTGAGATGCAGCAAGTGATTGACCAGGTGGTGAAAACATTTGGTGGATTGGATGGCCTCATCCATGCCGCTGGCCTGGTTGGAGAAGCGGCGATCAAGCCTCTGGTCGAGACTGACCTGGAAGCCCTGCTCGACCAGTCCAATCCTAAACTAAACGGGCTGGAAGCGCTGCAAACTGCCTTGCTTCAGTCAGGGCAGCAGCCAGATTTCGTCTTTATCCAATCATCGCTCTCTGCGGTGCTTGGCGGGTTGGGGCTTGGGGCGTATGCGGCTGCCAACGCTGCCTTGGGCCTGGCTGCAGCTCGATTTAACCGCCGGGCTGGGTGGCCGGGTGATTTGAAAACCATTTGGATGAACGTTGATTGGGATGGTTGGCAGTTCCCGGAAGCGGGAGAATCACGCCTGGCAAACCTTGGCTCACGAACTACGCTTGCTGAACTGACGATGACACCGGATGAAGGGATTCAGGTTTTTGAAAGAGCGCTCTCCCTGGCTTCCTATGGTCATCGCCATCTGGTGGTTTCCACTGCTGAGCTGGAACCCCGGATTGCCCAATGGGTCACCCAGATTACCGCCAGCCAGGGAAATTTGGATCAAAAGTTCGAAGCAGGCGGAAAGCCGGAAGATCAAAACCAGTCCGCCGCGGCACAGAGCTCCGGGATGTTCCCCCGGCCGAATCTCCAAACGACGTACGTGGCGCCTCGCAATTCGCTAGAGGATCAAATTGTTGAGGCCTGGCAGAAAATTCTCGGCATCACCCCTGTTGGGGTGTATGATGATTTCTTTGAGCTGGGCGGTCATTCTCTCCTGGCGACCCAATTGGTCACCCGCTTGCGAGATACCTACAAGGTGGAATTACCCCTGCGCCGGTTGTTTGAGAGTCCGACGGTTGCTGGCCTGGTTGCCTTGATCGAGGCTGCCAGGCAACCGGGCGAGGCGCTGCCTGTTGATGGGCAGTCTATCGCTGAGGCTGGAATGCCGAAAGGCGATAGCGAAACCCCTGACCTGGCAGATCAGATTCTGCCGATCCCGCGCGCTGGAGATCTGCCGCTTTCTTTTGGCCAGCAGCGCCTGTGGTTTATCGATCAACTGGAACCGGGCAGCCCGCTTTATAACAACTTTGCTGCACTTCGCTTGATCGGCGACTTGGATTTCAGCGGGCTCGAATTTTGTGTCCAGAAGATTGTTCAGCGTCACGAATCGCTCCGGACGACATTTCATGACGTGCATGGCCAGCCAGTCCAAACAATCCATGAACAGATGGATACACCCGTCAGGGTGAGGGATCTCTTGGGGATTCCCGCAGCGAAGCTGGATGAAGAAATCACTCGCCTGGCGATCAATGAAGCCAGCCAACCGTTTGATCTCAGCCAGGGCCCATTGCTGCGTCTGGTTGTAATGCAGACTGGGTCTCAAGAACACGTCATTTTCCTGACCATGCACCACATCGTTTCGGATGGCTGGTCCGTCGCGGTGTTGATCCGTGAAGTGGCCGCCCTGTACACGGCTTACAAAGCTGCCCAAGCCGGTCACGAAGTCAACCTGGATCAGGTGCTGCCGGAACTACCGATCCAATATGTGGACTATGCAGCCTGGCAGCGGAATTGGCTGCAAGGCGAGCGATTAGAAAGCCAGTTGAATTACTGGAAGGAGCAGTTAAAACATAATCCAAACCTGGAATTGTTTGGCGACGCTCCTCGTCCGGCCGTGCAGAGTTGGCATGGCGCTAACCAATGGTTCGAGTTGCCGGTATCTCTCAGTAATGCCCTGGCAGCCTTCAACCAGCGAGAAGGCGTTACCATGTTTATGACCCTGATGGCGGCCCTGCAAATCCTCTTGATGCGCTATACCGGCCAGGAAGATTTTAGCGTTGGTACGCCAGTCGCGAACCGAACCCGGATCGAAGCAGAGAGTTTGATCGGCTTTGTCTTGAACACGTTGGTGATCCGAGCTGATTGCTCTGGAGACCCGACCTTCATTGATCTGCTCAAGCGGGTGCGAGAATGTGCGTTACAGGCTTATACGCACCAGGATTTACCATTTGAAATGCTCGTCGAGGCGCTTCAACCCGAACGCGATATGAGCCGGGCGCCGTTCTTCCAGGTCATCTTTGATCTGCAAGTCTCACCGCTACAGTCCTTGAAACTACCTGGCTTGACAATTAATGCGATTCCAATCGATGGCGGAACTGCAAAATTCGACCTGGCGTTGTCGATGGAAGAGGGCATCCAGGGAGCAGAGCATCAGCTCAAGGGATACCTCAATTACAATAGTGACTTGTTTGAACCTGGAACGGTCCAACGTTTGCTTGGCCACTTCCAGACGCTTTTGGAAGGAATAATCGCGCATCCAGATTGGCGCTTGAGCCAGCTACCTCTTCTTACCGAAGCTGAGAGGCGCTTGTTGTTGAAGACTGGGAACTGGCCAACACTGGATGGTCGCCAGGAAATGCTTGGTGCGCTCCTGCCTGAATTGATTCACCAACAGGCTTTAAAACAGCCTGCGGCTACTGCGCTTGTCCTGGCTGATCGAGCAGCGCCTCAACTGAGCTATGCTGAGTTAGATCGCCAGGCAGAGGTTCTGGCCCGGCGCCTGGTGAAGTATGGTGTAGCGCCTGAAACCCTGGTCGGCGTCTGCGTCACTCGATCCCTGGAAATGATCGTTGGTTTGTTGGCGATCTTGAAAGCTGGCGGTGCATTCCTGCCGCTGGATCCTGCTTACCCTCCGGAACGGCTGGCGTATATGTTGGAAGATAGCCGTTCGCCGGTAGTCTTAACCCAGGCCAGTCTGCTGGAAGCGAATCCTGAACTCGCGCTCCTGTTCCAGACCAGCCCGGTGCAACTGATCCAGTTGGATGCGCCAACCACCATACTGTCTGGAGAGATCGATGTTCCAACCACCTCAGTGAGTGGGGTGGCAGGGCCAGAAAATCTTGCCTACGTCATTTATACTTCGGGCTCGACCGGGAAACCGAAGGGGGTAATGATCACCCATGCTGTGGCTGCCAACCACTGCCGGGATATGGCCAGGCATTTTGGCATCCAGGCAGGCGACTCGGTGCTGCAATTTGCCTCGCTCAATTTTGATGCCGGGCTTGAGCAGGTTTTTACCGCGCTAATTTCTGGGGCTCGGTTGGTGATCCGCGATGAAGATGTCTGGACGCCAGCAGAGTTCCACCAAAAAATCAAGCATTTTAGCCTGAATGTCATCAACCTGCCGCCGGCTTACTGGCAACCCTGGATTCAATATGTAGCTGATCTTGAAGAGCAGCAGTCGATTCCTGTCTCCTATCCCAGCTTACGATTGGTGATTGTGGGTGGTGACTTAATCCTGGTTGACAGCCTCAAGTACTGGCTGCAGTCCTCTTTACGCCGGGTACGCTTGTTGAATGCTTATGGCCCTACCGAAACCACGATTACTGCAACAACCTTTGAAGTCAAAGATGTTGTTGAGGATCAGATCGATACTGGCAGTCGCTATGCTCGGCTGCCGATCGGCCTACCACATCCAAACCGGACGGCGTACATCCTGGACTCACACGGAAAATTGCTACCGGTTGGCGTACCGGGAGAACTACACCTGGGCGGTTCTTATCTGGCACGTGGTTATCTAAACCAACCGGGATTGACCGAAGAAAAATTTATTCCTGACCCGTTTGAGCCAGGTGGTCGTTTATATAAGACTGGCGACCTGGCGCGCCGTTTGCCGGATGGAAACATTGACTTCATCGGCCGCATCGATGGGCAAGTGAAGGTGCGTGGCTTTCGGATCGAGTTGGGAGAGATTGAAGCTGCGATTCTTACCCATCCGGCTATTCGGGAAGCCTCTGTTGTGTTGCATACCGATATGGCGTCTGGCGACAAGTCGCTGGTGGCTTATGTGGTCTCCCAGGGTCAAGCGGCAGGCGCTGGGTTCATCTCGCCAGCCGAGCTATTTGAATTCTTGAAAGAAAAATTGCCTGGTTACATGCTGCCGGCTGCTTTTGTCGAGCTAGACCAGCTCCCCCTGGCCCCAAGCGGTAAGGTGGATCGTAAAGCCCTGGCAGCGCGGCCGTTGAGTGAGCAGTCTGTCCAGCATAAAAAGCGGGACATCCTGGCGCCTCGCTCGCCGCTTGAACAGGAAATCCTCGATCTGTGGATTGAAGTCCTCCAGCGAAGTGTTGCTCTGCCGGTGAGTGAGATCAGTATTGAAGATAACTTCTTTGAATTAGGCGGCCATTCGCTGATTGCCACGCAAATCGTATCTCGATTGCGCGAAAAATACCAGGTGGACCTGCCCTTGCGCCAGTTGTTTGAGAATCCGACCGTGGCTGGAATTGCCGGCTTGATTGCACAAAGCCTGAGTAAAGAAGTCCAGGATGAAGGCGAAGAAGACCTGGAAGCTCTGTTGGCAGAGCTGGAAGGTTTGACCGAAGAAGAAGCCAGGCTATTGCTCTCGGACGATGAAGACAGCCAGTAAGATGGAAATAAGGAAGCTTATGACTGACGATCGAAAACAAGAAGACCGTTTAGCTGACCGGATTGCGAACCTGTCGCCAGAAAAGCAAGCTCTACTGGCGAAACGTTTGCAAAGTAAACGCGCTCAGACTGTTGCTGCGCAGGCTATTCAGCGCCGTGATGATCTCACTACTAACCCTCTTTCTCACGCTCAACGCCGAATGTGGTTCTTGAGCCAGTGGGAGCCGGACAGTCCATTCTACAACATCCCGGCTGTCGTTCGCCTGCAGGGCGAACTGGATGTCTCGGCAATTCGTGCGAGCTATCGGGAAATTCTCAACCGTCATGAGATCCTTCGGGCGAGGTTTACGACTGCCAGTGGTGAACCGGTCCAGTTGATTGATCCACCTTCAACCAACAGTGATCCCGCTTCGGACGTACCGTTGGTAGATTTATCGATGTTGCTTGCCGACGAACGAGATCAACGGTATCGCGAGCTGGCGCACCAGGAAGCTACCAGCCCGTTTGATCTGAGCAAAGGCCGGCTGTTGCGCGCTCGCCTGGTAAGGTTAGCCCAGGACGACCATATTCTCTTTTTGACTTTTCATCACATCATCTCGGATGGTTGGTCAATCGGTGTTTTTATTCGCGAAGCGGCCTTGCTTTATGAAGCC
Source organism: Anaerolineales bacterium (assembly GCA_041918195.1). GTDB lineage: Bacteria > Chloroflexota > Anaerolineae > Anaerolineales > UBA4823 > CAZAGA01. Next base: position 15,069 of record JAYRWF010000106.1, on the reverse strand, counting down.
TATGCTAACCAAGCTCCCTCGCCGCTCAGTGTTCTGCCAATCCAATACGCCGATTATGCGGAATGGCAGCGCCAGCAGTTGCAAGGCGATTTTCTGCAAGAACAACTTCGCTATTGGAAGGAAAGCCTGGGAGGTATTGACGAAGTCCTGGAGTTGCCATACGACCGGCCTCGGCCGAATGTGCAAACTTTCAAGGGAGCATATCTAAAATTCAGCTTATCGAAGTCACTTAGCCAGGCGCTTAAATCCCTTGCGCAGAAGCACGATGCGACTTTGTTCATGGTTTTGCTGGCTGGTTTCCAGGTTCTCTTGCATCGCTACAGCGGCCAGGAAGATATCCGAATCGGCACACCAATTGCCAATCGAAACCGGGCTGAAGTTGAAGGCCTGATTGGTTTGTTCGTTAATACCCTGGTGGTACGCAGCCTGTCGACGGGCGATCCCGGCTTTAATGAGTTTTTGAGCCAGGTCCGCTCCAATGCGCTGGGAGCATACGCTCATCAGGATTTGCCGCTTGAAATGCTGCTAGATGAGCTAAATGTTGTCCGCGATATGAGCCGGACCCCGTTGTACCAGGTCATGTTCACACTCCAGGATGCACCGCTCCAAACCATGTTGCTGCCCAGGAACCAAATCACGATCCTGGAGCCGGAAAGCGGAACAGCCAAGTTTGACCTAACTTTATTCATGGAAGACGGTCCGGAAGGCCTGAGCGGCGCTTTTGAATACAATACGGATTTATTTGATGCATCTTCTATTGAGCGAATGGCTGGTTGCCTGGAATGCTTGCTCGAAGGGGTAATCGCTAATCCTCAAGAGAGCATCTCTCGTCTGCCACTCCTGAGCACGGCGGAACAGACCAAAATTCTCTACGATTGGAATGCCACAGATCGCGCTTATCCCGAGCAGCTTGGATTGGCGCAATTATTTGAAGAGCAGGTCCGCCGGACACCGGATGCAATTGCTGTCGCCTTTCCCGCCAGCCGGCAGGATGAGAACACGTTGATCCAGGATGCCTTCCAGGAAATACCGGAGGACGAATTTCTCACCTACCGCCAGCTACATACCCAAGCGAGCCACCTGGCAAAAACCTTACAAGATCTTGGGGTCGGTCCGGATATCCTGGTTGGGATTTATATGGAACGTTCACTGGCAATGGTGGTTGCGACCTTGGCAATTATTAAAGCTGGTGGAGCATACCTGCCTCTGGACCTTAGCTACCCATCTGATCGCCTGGCATTCATGTTGGAAGACTCTCGTGCTCCCGTACTTTTGACGACCCGGCGTTATGCAGAAGATTTCCAAAATAACCTGCGAATTGATATCCCTGGCTTGCGGATTCTTGTTGTCGATGGGTTGTTGAGTCAAGTAGAAACCTCAGAAGGTATAGATCTAACAAACCAGGCCGGACCGGAAAACCTCGCCTATGTCATTTACACCTCGGGTTCAACCGGGAAACCGAAAGGGGTTGCTATCCCGCAAAAAGCAATCAGCCGCCTGGTATTCAATACGAATTACATTGATATTGGTCCGGAGGACCGGATTGCGCATGCCTCGAATCCGAGCTTTGACGCAGCGACCTTTGAAATCTGGGGCGCCTGGCTGCATGGCGCCTGCCTGGTCGGCGTCCCGCGCGAGATTGCTCTCTCGACCCGGGCTTACAGCCAGTATCTTAAAGATAAGCGAATTGATACGCTCTTCTTGACTACAGCTTTATTTAACTTGATGGCTCATGAAGCGCCGGACGCTTTTTCTCACATTAAGACACTGCTCTTCGGCGGTGAGCAATGTGATGTGAACTCCATTCGATTGGTGCTTCACGGTGGAAAACCTCAGCGCCTGTTGCACGTGTACGGTCCGACGGAATGCACGACCTTCGCTACCTGGTACGAAATTACGACTGTCCCAGAGACGGCAGTGACCGTACCGATTGGCAAGCCGCTCTCAAATACCCAGGTGTATGTCCTGGATCAGTCCCTTCAGCCTGTACCGGTTGGAGTACCGGGTGAACTTTACCTGGCAGGGGATGGATTGGCGCTCGGTTATTTCAATCGCCCGGAGCTAACAGCTGATAAGTTTATCCCGAATCCTTACCACCCTGGACGGATGTACAAAACTGGCGACAAGGTTCGTTTCTTGCCCGATGGCAACATCGATTTTATGGGACGTTTCGATTTTCAGGTCAAGCTGCGCGGCCTACGCATAGAATTGGGAGAAATAGAAGCTGCTTTGATCCAATACCCGGCGATAAAAGAGGCGGTCGTCCTCATGCGCGAAGATAGTCCAGGCGATAAACGCCTGGTTGCTTACCTGACGCCCAAATCTTCTCTGGGCTCTCCTTCCGGGGATGACGCCCCTGCTCAGTCCATCTCGATTGGCGAGTTGAGACAATTCCTGAAAGATAGGCTCCCCGATTTTATGATCCCGGCGGCTTTTGTGCTCCTTGATCGGATGCCGATTAATCCAAATGGAAAGATTGACCGGCGTGCCCTGCCCGTCCCGGATCAGAGCCGGCCAGCGCTGGAGAAAGCTTACATTCCACCTACCACAGCGGTTGAAAAATACCTGGTAAACCTCTGGCAGGCAGTTCTTGGGTTGGATCGGATTGGGCTTTATGATGATTTCTTTGAGCTAGGCGGTGACTCTCTCAAAGCAGCAGTCTTGATGAACCGGTTGCAGGAGGAGTTGGGCGGGATAGCGCACGTTCGCGCCCTGTTCATGGCGCCGACAGTGGCGGATCTGGCGATGTACATGGCCGAATATTACCCGCAAGCTGTTGAAAAAATTCGCCAGCAATATTTTCCAGAGGTAGAAGCATCGGCTCAAGACAGCACTGAGCGCAAGCCGTTAGCAATGGCGGTTGCCAGCGGCGTAACGGAATCCCAGGGAATTGCTCTGGTAACGCCTGAAAAAATTGATCTGATCCGGAACATTATAAAACCTCTATCTCCCCGCGCCCAATCGGTGGTGAAGACCCTCCGGCCGGAGAAGAACCCTCCTGCCGTATTTATTCTCTCCCCGCCGCGCTCCGGTTCGACCTTACTACGGACCATGCTAGCGGGAAACCCGGCTTTATTCTCTCCGCCAGAGCTCGATTTGCTTTCCTTCAACACCTTGGCTGAAAGGCGGCAGGCCTTCTCAGGGAAATATAGTTTTTGGCTGGAAGGTGTTGAGCGTGCAGTGATGGAGCTTCGTTCGGTGGATGCAGACCAGGCCCGTGCGATTATGAAAGGTTTTGAAGATGGCGAGCTGCCGACGAAGGAATTTTATGCAGAATTCCAAAAATGGATTGCAGCCACCCTGCCGGGCCGTCAGCGCTTATTGGTTGACAAGACCCCGGTTTACTCCCTGGATCTTGAAATCCTCAAGCGGGCTGAGAGCGATTTTGAACGCCCATATTACATTCACCTGGTTCGTCATCCCTTTGCTTCGATCTATTCATTTATCGAGGCCAAATTAGATGGTGTTTTCTTCCGTTATGACCACCCCTTTAGCCAGCGGGAGTTGGCTGAATTAGTTTGGATTATCAGCCACCAAAACATCCTCGACTTCCTGGCGGGTATTTCGGATGATCGGCAGATGCGGATAACGTTTGAGGAGATGGTCCAAATCCCTGGCGAGGCGATGGAGCGCGTCTGTGAGTTTTTGAGCATCCCGTTTGATGTGGGAATGCTCAAACCGTATGAAGGCGACCGAATGACCAGTGGGGTGCGACCGGGTGCTCAGATGGTTGGCGACTTTAAGTTCTACCTGCGCAAGGATATCGATCCCAAAGCGGCTGACCGGTGGAAGAAATTCTTCGTTGATGACACGCTTAGTGAACAAGGTTGGCAAATTGCGAAGGCTCTCGGGTATGAAAAGCCAGAAAGCGAAGCGATAGTTCCTGGCGCGGCGCAGCCAGCAGGCGCCACGACCCGGCCGCCAGCAGAGATGACAGAAATTGTTCCCATCCCACGCGATAGCGATTTACCGCTTTCTTATGCGCAACAACGCCTGTGGTTTCTTGATCAATGGGAGCCGGCCAGTCCCTATTACAATGTTCCGGCGGCGGTGCGCTTACACGGTCGTTTGAATCACCAGGCCATGCAGCAAACCTTGAATGAAATTGTTCGCCGGCATGAAGTACTCCGAACGAGGTTCACTCAAGTGGACGGTCGCCCGAAGCTGGTAATTGGCGCAGTTGAACAAGCCAACATGCCAACCCGGGTGATTGACCTGCAGCAGATTCCTGAGTTTGAGCGTGAACAGGAAGCAGTCCGGTTGGCGATGGAAGAGGCTCGCCGTCCCTTTGACTTATCCAGCGGCTCGCTCATCCGGGGAATCCTCATTCAGCTAGATAAAGAAGAACACTTGGTTGCCTTGACCATGCACCATATCGTTTCAGACGGCTGGTCAGCCGGGGTAATTATTCGCGAGATTGCGGCTCTTTATAGCGCATTCGTAGAAGGCAAGCCCTCGCCATTGCCGGACTTAAGAATCCAGTATGTTGATTTTGCTGCCTGGCAACGTAAATGGTTCGAAGGTGCGGTTTTAGAAGCGCAGCTAGATTATTGGAAGAAGAAACTGGACAATATACCTGGCTTACTTGAGCTACCTACGGATCGTCCCAGGCCGGCTGTGCAAACCTTGCGCGGAGCTCGCCGGAATTTTGAGCTTCCAACCCAATTGTTTGACGAGATCAAGAAGATTGGACAGAAGGAAGGCACGACGCTGTATATGACCTTGCTGGCGGCATTCCAGGCTCTGCTGGCGCGCTATTCCGGCCAGGAGGATATCTGTGTTGGCACACCAATAGCCAACCGGCAACGGGCTGAGATCGAAGGATTGATTGGCTTCTTTGTCAATACCCTGGTCATGCGGGCGAATCTTTCGGGAGGTCCATCCTTCCGTAAGTTACTGGCGCAGGTCAAGCAGTCAGCCATTGAAGCTTATGCTGCGCAGGACGTACCCTTTGAGCGCCTGGTCGATGAACTGCAGCCCGAACGCGATCAAAGCCATACTCCTCTATTTCAGGTAATGTTTACCGTGCAGGAAAGTTCGATCCAGTCCTTGAAATTACCTGGACTGACTTTGACCCCTGTCCAGCTCGATACCGGGTCAGCCAAGTTTGACTTGATCCTGACCATGGTTGATCGGGGCGATGTTTTGAAAGGTGTTTTGGAATACAACACCGATTTGTTTGACCTGACGACCATTGACCGGATGATTGGTCATTATCGTGTGCTCCTGGAAGGGATTACCAAAAATCTGGACCAGCCGGTTGATAGCTTGCCGATCCTGACCAACGCTGAACGGCGTCAATTGTTGGTGGAATGGAACCAACCCTTTGACCCGGATACCCAGCCGTTTCTCAACCAGACAATCTACGAGTTATTCGAAAAGCAAGTTGACAAAACGCCTCATTCGGATGCTGTGATATATCTGGATAGCGTCTTGACATACTGGGAGTTGAACGCCCGCGCCAATCAATTGGCTCGCTACCTTCGCCAGCTGGGGGTAGGCCCGAATGTGATTACCGGCCTCTGTGTAGAGCGCTCATTAGAAAGCGTAGTCGGCATCCTGGGGATCCTGAAAGCTGGGGGAGCTTATTTGCCCCTTGATCCAGAATATCCAATCGACCGGTTAACGTTCATTCTACAGGATGCCCAGGCGCCTGTACTGCTGACCCAATCTCACCTGGTGGAAAGCCTGGCTACGGAACTCCCTGGGGTAGCGCTAATCTGCCTGGATCAGGATTGGGAAAAAATCGGTAAGGAATCGAGCGAGAATCTCTCTGTTGCTCAGGAAAGTTCTCTCAACGCAGGAGCGGACGATCTGGCTTATGTGATCTATACCTCGGGTTCCACCGGCCGGCCGAAGGGTGTGAGGATCGAACATCGTTCAGCAATCAACCTGTGGTTGGGTTTGAACCGGGTCATTTACACTCAAGTACCAAAAACTGGGTTGAAGGTTAGCCTGAATGCACCACTGCCGTTTGACGCCTCGGTACAGGAATGGCTGATGCTGTTGTCAGGTCACACCCTGGTGGTCATTCCGTCTGCTGTGCGCCAGGATGGCGACTCTTTGCTGAAGTTTATCCGCGAGAATCGCATTGATGTGTTGGATTGCGTACCTTCTCAATTGAAGATGTTGATTGTGGCTGGTTTCTTCGAGCCAGGCCAATGGATGCCTCAGGCGGTTTTGCCCGGAGGAGAAGCCATCGACAGTGGGACCTGGGAAAAATTGGCCAGCGCAGACCAGACAGAGTTCTTCAACATGTACGGGCCAACAGAGTGCACGGTTGACTCAACCATTTGCCAGGTCAGCACCCATCCATTGCTCCCGAGTATCGGAAAGCCAATTGTTAATGCTCAGGCTTATGTACTGGATCGTAACCTCCAGCTTGCCCCGATTGGGGTAGCGGGAGAGCTATATCTGGGTGGACAAGGGGTGGCGCGAGGTTATTTAAACCGGCCTGAATTGACCGCTGAGCGCTTTATCCCGAATCCGTTTGGACAGGAAATCGGTCCAGAGTATCGCGGCGAACGGTTATATCGAACCGGAGACCTGGTTCGTTATCTACCAGATGGTTACTTAGAGTATCTTGGCCGAGTAGATTTTCAGGTCAAGCTGCGTGGCTTTCGCATTGAGTTGGGTGAAATTGAGAGCGTGCTTGGCCAGCTCTCTGGTGTCCAGGATGCGGTGGTTGTCATTCGAGAAGATACCCCAGGTGAAAAACAACTGGTCGCCTATCTGGTGGCTGAATCTGAGGCGGATACGGTTGCGCTGAATGTTAGCGCGATCCGGAATTCTCTAAAGGCCAGGCTACCGGAGTATATGGTACCGGGAGTGTTTGTTTTCCTTGATGAACTCCCGCTGACTCCCAACCGTAAAGTGGATCGGAAGGCCTTACCCAAGCCCGAAGGTATCCGGCCCGAGTTAGAGGTATTATTTGAAGCCCCCAGGACGGAGCAGGAGAAAACCCTGGCCCAAATTTGGTCGCAGGTACTCAAGCTGGACCGGATTGGCATCCATGATAATTTCTTCGACCTGGGCGGCGACTCGATCTTAAGCATCCAGGTCGTAGCCAGAGCCAACCAAGCAGGTTTGCGCTTGACCCCGCGCCAGATTTTTGAAGCCCAAACGATTGAAGCCTTGGCCGCGGTAGCCGGAAAAGTGCCGGTTTTCCAGGCAGAGCAAGGCCCGGTCACCGGCCTGGTGGCGCTAACGCCAATCCAGATCGCTTTCTTTGATCAGATCAACGCCCAAAAGATCGCTGGACTGCCGGCTAACCCTCACCATTGGAACCAGGCGATCCTGCTCGAAGTTCGCAGGCCGCTCCAAATAGATGCCTTGCGCGACGCCCTGCGGCATTTGCAGGTTCATCATGATGCCTTGCGCATGCGTTACATCCAGGAAAATGGGGCTTGGCAACAGGTGAATCTGGATCTCGAAGTAAGCGAAATCCCCCTGACGAAATTTGACTTGAGCCAGGTCCCTTCTTCTGAACTTGACGAGACAATTCGCACCTCCGCCAGTGAGGAGCAGGGTAGCTTAGATCTCGCCAACGGGCCACTGATGCGGGTGGCGTATTTTGATTTGGGTTTTGGGAACCCTGGCAGGCTGCTGATTGTTATCCACCACCTGGTGATCGATGGAATTTCCTGGCGGATCCTGCTCCAGGATCTGCTGGCAGCGTACGCCCAAGCCAGCCAGGGGCTGCCGGTTCAGCTTCCGCCGAAGACTACTTCATTTCAGAGATGGTCAGAGCAGCTTTGGAAATATGCCGCCAACCCGGAGATTGAAGACCAGCGCTCATTTTGGGAGAAACAGGTCCAAACTGTAGAGGAAGGATGGTTGGGCTGGATACCGGTGGATGATCCAACCGGTGAAAACCTTGAAAGCTCTGCTGCCAGTGTGCGCGATGCGCTGGATGAGCTCGAAACCGAAGCCTTGCTTCGAGCGGCGCCGGCTGCTTACAATACCGAAATCGGGGATATCTTGTTGGCCGCGCTGGTTAGGGCATACCGGAGCTGGTTATCCCGTGATCTACAGCAGGGAGTTGGCAGGCAGCTTGAACGCAACCGGAAAGGCAGCTCAACGACTGGTTTATTAGTTGCCATGGAAGGTCATGGTCGGGAAGATATTTTCGAGGGCATCGATGTTACCCGCACGGTGGGTTGGTTCACCAGCCTTTATCCGGTCGCTTTGACGATAGGTCCAGAAAATAATCTCGGCCAGGATTTAATGGGGATCAAGGAACAACTTCGCCAGGTGCCTCAAAAGGGTCTTGGCTATGGCTTGCTGCGTTACCGGAAAAACGAGAAGCACGCGATGGGTGATCTACTACGAAGTATGCCTGAGCCACAGGTCAGCTTTAACTATTTGGGACAGGTAAGCCTGAGCGAGATGGCACACCCTGAACCTGCAGGCCTGGGCGCCTCAGGAAACCTGGAGCAAGAAAACGCCTTGTTTACTGCGCTGGAGGCTTCTAAAACCACGGATTTGTCCGGTCCCGCCCATGATCCAACCGGAAGGCGAACCTATCTGATTGATCTGGTCGCCAGTGTAACCCAAGGCAGGTTGAGAGTGGAGTTGGTGTATAGTCAGGCAGTTCATGCTGAGACAACGATTCGCCGTTTCTGCGATGATTTCATGGCTGAAATCCGTGGCTTGATCCAGCATTGTGTTTCTGGGCAAAGTTTTGGCTACACCCCATCGGATTTTCCGGATGCAGAATTAAGTCAGGAAGAAATTGAGGAATTGATGGAAGAACTGTTAGATGGCGACTCCCTGGAGGGCGAAGAATGAAAAACGATGCTTCGCAAGGTCCAGCATCGAGCGCGAAACGAAATATCGAGGCTGTTTATCCGCTGAGCCCGATGCAGCAGGGTATGCTTTTTCACAGCTTGTATGCCCCGGAAACCGGCGCTTACTTTGAGCAGTTCACCTGCGTTCTTCGGGGTCGTTTGAATCGCACAGCTTTTGAGCAGGCCTGGCAGATTATCGTCCAGCGACAGGCTGTTTTGCGCACCTCCTTTGTCTGGAAGCGCCTGGACCGTATGCTGCAAGTGGTTCAGAAAGAGGTGAACCTGCCGGTCGATTATCAAGATTGGCGCTCTGAATCACCCCAAGCCCAGAATGATCATTTACAGGCCTATCTATCGGCGGACCGGAAGCGAGGATTTGATCTCGCGAAGGGCCCCTTGATGCGCCTGGCTTTGTTGCAAATTGACGATAACGCCCATTACTTTGCCTGGAGTCACCACCATGCCTTGATGGATGGCTGGTCGATGCCGCTATTATTGAAAGAGGTTTTGTTTTGCTACGAAACGCTCGCCCAGGGCAAGTCGCCGTACTTGCCACCGGCTCGCCCGTATCGGGAGTATATCAACTGGCTCCAAAAACAAGACCCGTCTGGTGCTGAAGCTTATTGGAGAGAGTTGCTGCGTGGATTGGAGGCTCCAACGCATCTGATTTATGATCCTTTCGCTTCGGAAAAATCTTCAAACCTGGAAGAAGAAGTCCACCTTTCAAAGGAGTTGACTACTTCCTTAGGAGTACTGGCGCGGCGTGAGCGCTTGACGATCAGTACACTGATCCAGGCAGCCTGGGCATTGCTATTAAGCCGTTATAGTGGGGAGCAGGACGTACTGTTCGGGGCGACGGTCTCTGGACGCCCGGCGGACTTAGCTGGTGCGGAATCCATAATCGGTTTGTTCATTAACACTCTGCCGGTACGTGTCCCGGTTCCGCCAGATGCATTACTGGTCGAATGGTTGCGCCAGATCCAGGAACAAGCGGTGGCTACCCGCCAGTTTGAATATAGCGCCCTAACTCAGATCCAGGAATGGAGCGAAATTCCGCGTGGTACACCTCTCTTTGAGAGTATCCTGGTTTTTGAGAATTACCCGGTTGAAGATTCATTAAAAAGCGCACTACCTCAGCCAGCGGGATCCGGGAAGGAGGGGGGTGGCGCTGGCGAGGTGGGGTTTGCAGAGCGCTTGAAAATTGAACAGGTACGTTCCTATGAGCAAACCAACTTTCCTTTAACCGTTGTCTCCGGCCCTGGCGAAGCGCTAGGAATAAAGATCTCTTACGATCCAGGGCGATATAGCTCTCGGACAATCCTGCGCATGTAGGGACATATGGAGAGGATCCTGGCAGGCTATGTCTCGGAAATGAACCTGCCTGCGTTTTCTCAACGCCGCCTGGCTGACATCTCCATCCTGACCGCGGAAGAAGAAAAAGTTTTGGATGACTTTGCTCAAACGGTCAAATTCCCTGAAGATTGGACGCCAAGCGCGACCTGGTTAGATCCTGCTGCCTCGCCGGATACCATCCATCATTTATTTGAGTTGCAAGCTGAGCTTACCCCGGATGCGATTGCGCTCATACTGGATGAGAGTGCCGTGTTGCGTAGTTCTTTAGCAGCTACTCGACCGCTTCAGATGACCTATTCCGAATTGAATGAGCGCGCTGATACCCTGGCTGGTTACTTGAGGCAACAAGGAGTTGGTCCGGAAGCGCTGGTGGGGATTTATACCGATCGTTCATTTGAAATGGTGATTGGGATTTTAGGAATATTAAAAGCCGGTGGAGCGTACCTGCCTTTGGATCCTAATTACCCGGTTGAGCGAATCAGCTTAATGCTAAGTGATGCGGCTGTCGCCCTGGTGCTGACCCAATCTCACCTGCTGGAACTCCTGCCCGATGAGTTAAGTGCAGCCTATGGCGCTCTGGCGATGGACACCGAATGGGAGAAAATCCAGCAACACGGCGATAACCCGTCGGGTAACATTTCCCCGGTTGCCAATCCACAAAACCTGGCCTATGTGATCTATACTTCTGGATCGACGGGAAAGCCAAAAGGTGTAATGATTGAGCACCACTCACTGGTCAACCTGGTCCGGAACAATATCGCGGTGACAGGTTTGAGACCGGCTGACAAGGTGTTGCAATTCCTCTCTTTTGGTTTTGATGCTTCAGGCGAGGAGTTATTTCCTCCCCTGGTATGTGGTGCAAGCCTGGTGCTTCCGGCCTCGGCGCGTGAGATAGCTCCGCTTGACCTTTGCCAGGTGATCGAGCGCCAACAAATCAGCACGTTACATCTGCCAGTTGCTTACTGGCATCAGATGGTTGATGAATTGGAGGCGGAAAGTAGGCCGGTGCCGGCCTGTTTGCGTTTGTTGACCGCCGGAGGTGAAAGCCCTGCGATTGGCAAATTAAGAACCTGGTTTCGTTTATGCGGCGACAGGCCGGCGGATTTCATCAACGCCTATGGACCGACTGAGACGACAATTGCTGCCACATACTATAGGATCCGATCTAACCAGCAGGATCGCTTGGCAATGGATCGATTACCTATTGGTCATAGTCTTGCTAATAACCAGATCCGCATTCTAGATATGGCATTCCGGCCGGTCCCGATCAACGTACCTGGAGAGATCTGCATTGCCGGGGCAGGCGTAGCGCGCGGCTACTTGAACCAACCTGAGCTAACAGCCGAGAAATTTATCCCTGCTCTTGGATCGGATCTGGTAAATAATTTAGCTAAGTCCGGGGAGACACGCATGTACCGGACCGGCGATCAAGGTCGTTTCTGGCCAGATGGAACGATCGAGTTTGTCGGCCGTGTTGATCAGCAGGTAAAAATCCGTGGCTATCGGATTGAACTGGGTGAAATCGAAGCGATATTGAGTCACCATCCTTCGGTTCAATCTGTCGCCGTCCTGGCAATTGATTGGCAGACGTCAGGTAATGAACTATCAGCAGCTAAAAGCACAAAACGCCTGGTTGCTTATATTCAACCTCAAAAAGAGGCCGATGGATTGAAAGAGAATTCGGGTGAATTGCGTCAATATCTGCTTGATTACTTACCGGAATATATGGTGCCGGCGGTCTTTGTATTTTTGGAAAGCTTCCCTTTAACTCCCAATGGAAAAATTGACCGCCGTGGGCTTCCCATTCCTGAAGGCTCAGAGATCGAACGATCCAGTGCCTTTGTCTCACCCCGCACGCCAGTCGAAAGCCTGGTAGCTGGAGTATGGGAGCAGGTGCTGGGAGTGAGCCCGGTTGGCGCAGAGGATAATTTCTTTGAGCTAGGTGGGCATTCGTTGGTCGCCACTCAAGTCGTCTCTCGCCTGCGGAATGTCTTCCAGGTCGAGATACCTCTCCGCGACGTCTTTGAGAACCCGACAGTCGCTGGTTTGAGCTCCCTAATTGAAACCAACCTGCGCGAAGGCGCAGGCCTGGCGCAACCGGTGATTGATCCGCTGAAGCGCGCTGAAGGGAGCGATTTACCTTTTTCGCCGCCGCAACTTTCCTTCTCTCAACAGCGACTTTGGTTTCTGGATCAACTAGCCCCTGGCAACTTGTTCTATAACCTGCCGCTCGCAGTAGAGATTGGCGGCGCTCTGGATATTGCTGCCCTCAAGCAGACGATATACGAAATTGTTGCCCGGCATGCGATCCTGCGTACTAATTTCCAGGCTGTTGGCGGGGTTCCGGTGCAAATTATTCATCCGCCGCAACCACTCGACCTCCCGGTTACCGACTTATCCAGCTTACCCGAATCCGAAGCTCGAGCTCAGACGCGCCAGTTTGCCCAGGAAGAAGCGCGCAAGTCGTTTGATTTGCAGAAGGATGCACTTGTCCGCGCGCGCCTGTTTCGCTTGAGCGATGACCGGCATGTCTTTCTACTGACCATGCATCACATCGTTTCAGATGGTTGGTCAATGGGCGTGTTCATTCGTGAAGTTGCTGTGCTTTATGCTGCCTTTACCGGTGGAAAGCCTTCACCGCTTCCGCCGCTCCGGATTCAATATTTTGATTATGCGGAATGGCAGCGATATTGGTTGCAAGGGGAACAGCTAGACCGGCAGGTGAATTACTGGAAAAAGCAACTGGCGAGCGCCCCTCGCTTACTTGAGTTGCCCACAGACCACCCTCGGCCGGCTGTCCAAAGCTCGCGTGGCGCGACCCTGGCGTTCATCTTACCGGCTGTGCTGAACCTAAAAGTAAACGAGCTATGTCGACAGGAGGGCGTGACTTTATTCATGGCTTACCTGGCTGCATTCCAGGTCTTGCTCTCACGATACTCTGGCCAGGAAGATATCAGCGTGGGCACAGCAATTGCGAATCGGACCAATGCGGAAATCGAAAACCTGATCGGCTTCTTTGTCAATACCCTGGTGATGCGGGTTGATTTATCAGCTGAGCCTGGCTTCAGGGAAGTCTTAAAACGAGTTCGAGATGTCGCTCTGGGCGCTTACGCCCACCAGGATTTGCCTTTTGAAACCCTGGTAGAGGTGTTGCAACCGGAGCGCAATCTCAGCCATACCCCGCTTTTCCAGGTGGCTTTTGCCTTGCAGAATGCGCCAATGAGTGACGCAGTTCGTTCTTTGAACCAGGGACGTAGCGATGAAGGATTGAATTTTGAACTGATTGAGTCGGATAGTGGATCGGCCAAGTTCGACCTGACATTAACCCTGGCGGAAACTCCGGATGGAATTGTCGGCGGCCTGGAATATAATCTTGATCTTTTTGAACCAGTAACTATCGAGCGGATGGTAGTTCACTATCAAACCTTAATCGAAAATGCCCTGGCCGATCTAGAATGTCCCGTCAGCCAACTTGGCTTGCTCAGCCAGACCGAGCAGCAGCGCTTGTTGGTGGATTGGAATGCTTCGGCACTGCCGACCCCCACAGAATTTTGCGCTCACCAGTTATTTGAGACTCATGCACGTCGTAACCCGGATCAAATTGCCCTGGATTTTGAAGATCTCAATCTCAGCGTATCTCGCTTAACCTATGCCGAGTTGAACCAGCGCGCTGACCAGTTGGCTCGCTTTTTACGCATTCTGAGAGAAGAACAGCCGGAAGGCGACTTTCTGGTTGGGATTTCCACCGAGCGATCTCCAGAGATGATGGTCGCCATCCTGGGGGTTATGAAAGCTGGTGGTGCATACGTGCCGCTCGATCCTGCTTATCCGGAAGAACGATTGGCTTATATGCTGGCGGATGCAGGGATTCTGGCCTTACTGACCCAGGAACGCCTGTTGGACCGGCTACCCCTGAAGGATTTTGTCCAACAGGTGATTTGCCTGGACCGGGATTGGCCGTTGATTCAGGATCCTCCCCATTCCCATTCTTCTAATCTCAGCCCACAGACATCGTTGACGCCGGACAACCTGGCGTATATGATCTATACCTCGGGTTCGACTGGTAGGCCGAAGGGCACCATGCTTCGCCATCGTGGCCTTTCGAATCTGGTTGGAGCTCAGAAAATCGCTTTTGGAATTACTGAACACAGCCGGGTGCTTCAGTTCTCCCCGTTCAGCTTCGATGCCTCAGTTTGGGAGACGTTCATGGCTTTGGGAAATGGGGCGACACTGGTCCTGGCTCGCCAGGAAACCCTGGCCTCGTCTACCGACCTGCTGGCTTTGTTGAAAAAACAGGCCGTGACAACCGTTACACTGCCTCCCTCGGTATTGGGCTTGCCATCGGCAGAGGATGTGTCGCGCCAGGCGCTGCCTGCATTGCAAACCGTCATCTCGGCTGGTGAAGCTTGTACACCCGAGATTGTTGCCGCCTGGTCAGCTGGGCGAGACTTCTTCAATGCTTATGGGCCGACAGAGACCACTGTTTGCGCATCAATGTACCGCAGCACGGGCGATGAAATGACCCAACCACCCATTGGCAAACCAATTGCCAATCATCATCTGTATATCCTCGACCGAAATAACCAGCCAGTACCCGTTGGCGTGCCGGGAGAGCTTCACGTTTCTGGGGTTGGTTTGGCGGTGGGGTACCGCAATCAGCCAGAGCTGACCGCAGAGAAATTCATCCCCAATCCATTTGGTAAGCTGGACAACTGGTCCGATCGGTTGTATAAAACAGGCGACCTGGCTCGTTACAGGGAAGATGGTAACATTGATTTTCTTGGCCGTATTGACCAACAGGTAAAGGTGCGTGGATTTCGTATCGAATTAGGCGAGATTGAAGCGACACTGAACCGTTACCCCGCAATTCATGAAGCTGTGGTGTTAGCGCAAGGTCAGGACCTGTCCGACAAACGCCTGGCAGCCT
>JAYRWF010000105.1:0-4791 GCA_041918195.1 Anaerolineales bacterium | reverse complement strand
TCGAGCGTGAGATGATCGAGCCCGGAACCTTCCTGGTAAAAATTCACCTTAACGGATGATCATCCAGAGTCAACCCAGCCGTTTAGAACGATACCGCGGCAGCCTTTTTGGTTTGGCTGTTGGCGATGCCGTGGGCACGGCGGTTGAGTTCTGCCCGCCGGGTAGCTTTACGCCGGTCACCGACATGATTGGCGGTGGGGTGTTTCACCTCCTTCCCGGCCAGTGGACGGACGATACTTCAATGGCGCTCTGCCTGGCGGATAGTTTGATCGCGTGTGGGGGTTTTGATCCAGCTGATCAGATGCAGCGCTACTTGCGCTGGTACCAGAATGGATATCTGAGCAGCACTGGTCGCTGCTTTGATATTGGCGGGACTACTCGCCAGGCTCTCGAAAACTTCGCGCGCACTGGCCAGCCTTATAGCGGTTCCACAGATCCCTATTCGGCCGGCAACGGTTCATTGATGCGCCTGGCGCCGGTCGTATTGTTTTTTGCCAGCCAGCCAGACCAGGCTATCGCCCGCGCAGCGGATAGTTCGCGCACGACCCATGCTGCACCGGCGGCAGTGGATGCCTGCCGCTATATGGCCACCCTGCTGATAGGAGCGCTGAACGGGGTTTGCAAGGATATCTTACTCGCCGGGCGTTATTCCCCCCTGGATAATTATTGGAAGCAGCACCCGCTTGAGCGGCAGGTCGAGGCGGTGGCTGCTGGCTCATTCAAGCGTAAGGAACCGCCGGATATTAAGGGGAGCGGTTTTGTGGTTGCTTCTTTAGAAGCTGCCTTGTGGGCTTTTCATAACAGCAATTCGTTTGAGGAAGGCTGTTTGATGGCAGTAAACCTTGGCGATGATGCCGATACCACTGGCGCAATTTATGGTCAATTAGCCGGCGCATATTATGGCGTCAATACGATCCCGGCTCACTGGATGGAAAAAATTGCTCTATCGGGACAAATAAAGGAATACGCTGACCGGTTATTCGAATTTTCCGGCCAGGTCTAGCGGATCTTATAGATTGCGTAATTGTTATCCTGGTAGAGCGCTTCCCACCCCTCGCATTTCCAATCGTACAGTTTTGGCGTGGCAATCACATGGGTGATCCCCTTGGCAGCCAGCTTGTCCAGGCTCCCGCAGTCGCCCTTCTTATAAAACAAGTCGGTTAGCTGGATCCGTCGCTCCCATTCCAGCACATCCGCGTCGCGGTAAGGGATAGATTTGAATTCGACATACACTGGCACACCGCTGACCAGGCGAAAATCTTGCATATCCAGGGGAACCAGATACATCTGTCCGGATGCGGCTTGCTCGCCTGCAAACGCCATCACCGGTCGGTCCGTTGCACTGGCCTGGCGCTGGAAATCGAGTACCAGGCGGATTGTTCCAACCAGGACAACCAGCCCAATCAAGGTATAGCTTGCTGCCCGGATGCGCGGCAAGCCGGTCGTTTCAGATTCCGTTCGGCGGTCGTACCAGCGCTTAACCCCAGCCGCGAGCAGTAGGGTAGTGGATAACGGCACCAGGAAGGTCGTCACCCGCCAAGGGAAGAGTAGCGCCAGGAAGTTACTACCCGTAAGTATTTGGGTCAATGTCAGGACAGCCGCAATAAGCGCCGGGACTGCCAGGATCGGGAAGATAACCGTCCGGCGGAGCAGGATCAGCGCCAAGGCTATCAGAGCAATTTTGAACAGCGCGGTCGTGTCAAACCAGCGCGCTGGTAAAGCATGAAAAGGAATTCGGAAGTTTACCAGAATCGCCTGAGCCTGGGCGCTGGTTTCGGCCGGGGTGTTGCCAAAGCTGGAATAAACATATACAAGGATCGGTAAAACAGCCAGCAAAGCCAGCATTGCGAGCAAAAATGGTCGCTTCAACTGCCTGTAAAACGACTGTTCATTGCTGGCTCGAAAGGCGCTCAACAGGTAGGCCAGGGTCAAGGTGGCTGCGCTGAGCAAGTAGGTTGGGTGGATCGTGGCGGCCAGGATCGCCGCCAGGATTGCTAGCGCCGATTTCTTGCGCAGGTAAAGTAAGATAGAAACAACTAGCAGGACGCCAAAAGCGCTGGGTTGCAGGACTGGTCCAAGCAGACGCTGGTCGGCCACCCCATCCTCCAGCAAGTAGGTCCAGTTATCACCCAGAGCGCGTGAGAGGAAGAAACGCAGGGCGGCTGAGTGAATCAAGAAAAACAGCCCCAGGAAGGTTAGCCAGCGAGCAGGCGATTTTCGGATCTGGAATAATTCGTCGGCTATTCCGAGCATGGCAAGCAGGTAAATTGTAAGCAGAAAGGCGTAATAGCAATAGAAGATTACTGGTTGGTGAAGTAGTCGATAGGTCCATTCGACCAACAAACTGAAAACAGGCGTGGGGTCAAGGGTGTTGACTAGCCAGTCTTCTGCCAGGAAACCCAACCCTGCGCGAGCCAGCCCGTGTAAGAAATATTGGTTCTGGTTGGATGTGTAGAGCGGGGACTGCGTATAGGCGGCTGCAAATAGCAGGCCTAGCAGAACCGGGATGGCGATTTTGCGCATCAAGGGTACCGGTAGGGAGGCGCGATCAGTTTGTGTCTGACCACGTCTCCCTCCAAGCGGCAAGTTTTTAGCGCTGTGGCCGGGTCATTTTGACCAGCAGACCAAGCATAAAGCCAGCAGTGGTTAGAGCGGCAAGCGCAATTTTGGTGACATCAATAATGGGTTGAACCTGGATGCCGTCTGGCGATGCCACGATCACGGCTACCGGTCGTGAGAAATTCCATCCCCCGCCGCCGCCGCCGCTTCCGCTGCCCCCTTGCAGTTTTTCGTCTTGCCCGGAACCGGTTCCCACCCCGAATCCCATCGCGGACCCGACTTCGGCAACTGGGATAATCCAGCCTTTTTCAGTTTCAAAGGGCTCGCCAAAAACTGCATCGACGCTGGCAGTCGCCAAGAAGCGATCGATATTATCTTCCACAATCGATAAGGCCATGCTATCGTTGGACTCTGCCTCATCCCACTCCATCTCGTCTAGATCGTCGATTAAAAAGTCATCATCCATTTCCTCAGGGGAGTTGTCGTTTTTCTCATCCATTGTTACCTTCCTTCTGTTGGCTCTTTTTACTGTCGTCGTAGTCGGTTGCTGATTAATAACAGCAGGGTGGCGCTGAGGCTGATTCCTATTAGCGAGCCGATCACGCGCCAGGTGAGATCGTTGATGGGCAGGATCGTTTCGTTGCCAGCGCTATCACGCACCAAGATGGAATTTGGCCGGTTCCAAACCATCCGAACGGGCTTGCCGGGTGTATTGATCTGCCAGGTCCTGGTAAAGGGTAGCAGAGAATAAACGCCAAGTTGAACTTCGCTGCCAGCTTTCACCTCAACCGAGAAGGGACTTTCCATATCAGGCCTCGTTGGTGGGCGTCTCAGTTGGTGAATCAGTGGCTTCTGATTCGCCCTGCGGGCTGGCGGTTTTGCCGGGTGTGCCTGCTATTTCGGTGTCAGAGAGTGTCTGAACCACTTTTGCCAACTCGAGATTGATCGTTTGCAGGGCATTGATCAATTCTTCGCGGACTTTGGTCTCCACCTGGCCGCTGCGCACCCGTTCGCTAAAATCGTCCACTTCAGCCTTGATCCGCTGCCCAACCTGGCTATCCGATACCGACTGGGCTTCTTTACGCAAGGTGCTGCCTAGCTCAGAGATGCCGCTTTCAATTTCTTGCTGAAGTTTCTGCCGTTCGGGGTGATCCCAGGCAGCTCTCAGCACATCAATCAAATTTTTACCAAACGCGCTGAGCTCATCTGCCAGGTTTGTACCCCCACTCGGATTTGAATCATTCATATTTACCTCCGTCTTAGAAAAGGATCAACAATCTGGCGTTTCCACAGCGCTCTTATTTTAACACGGCTTATTCTTTTGGAGAGCCCGAGCGCACAACCGCGACCTTTCGAACGAGATGGCGTATATAGTTACACAAAGTAAAAAGAATTTTCCGGAGGAAAAGATGCGTACACTTTCAATATTTATAATGATGATTATTCTGGCCCTGGCCAGCATGGCCTGCGCAATATCTGTGAATGTTCCGGTTCAGGATTTTCGCACCGGTCCTACTCAAACTTTGCCGATAAATATAGCTGCACCGACCTCGGATACAGCAAATTTGACCCTTGATTTTGGCGCTGGTGAGTTGACTCTTACTGCAGGCGCTGCGACTGACCTGGTCGCTGGTGTGGCAACCTACAATGTTGAGCAGTTAAGGCCCGAGATAACGGTGAACGGCTCGGACATCCGCCTCTCGACTGGCAATCTCGAAGTACGCGGCTTTCCCAGCATCCGGACCGACAAATTTAAAAATGCTTGGGAACTTCAACTCGGAAATCAACCATTAAACCTGAAATTGAATGCTGGCGCTTACCAGGGCAAGCTGGAACTGGGCGACCTGTCGTTGCGGAAACTGGAGATCAATGATGGCGCGGCCGATGTTGACTTAAACTTTAGCCAGCCGAATCTGCTGGTAATGGACAGCTTGCTTTACACCACGGGCGCTTCAGATGTCCGCCTGCTGAACCTGGCCAATGCCAATTTTACTCAACTTACCTTCCGCAGCGGCGCTGGCAACTATACACTAGATTTTGGCGGCAGCTTGCAACAGGATGCCAACGTGCTGATTGAATCAGGATTGAGCCAGGTAACGGTGATTGTCCCGGGAGGCGTCCAAGCCCAGGTCTCGTTGGATGGCGGGTTATCCAATATTGAGTTGCATGATGCCTGGGAGCGGTTGGGCAGCAACAACTTTGCTTTAAGCGGCAGCGGGCCGAAACTGTTGA
>JAYRWF010000104.1:0-1995 GCA_041918195.1 Anaerolineales bacterium | reverse complement strand
AACCCTGCACCTGATGAAAGAAGCTACTTCACTGATTGATCGTGTCTCTGGCGACCGGATTCGTCATGAACTGAACCACATTTTGGTCGATCCACGCGCCGCGCAGATCCTGGCCCGGCTGGATGCGCTCGAGCTGCTGGCGGCGATCCACCCTGCGCTGACCTGGGACGCCTGGCTGGAGGAAGCTCTGAGCCGCCGGCCAGATGAAAAGCCAAGCGCCGAATGGGACCTTGAGAGCCAGGCTTCGGTCTTGGAGTTGCGCCGCCAGTTGGCTTACATCTTTTGGATGATACGCCTACCGCCTGATGCGGCAGCCCAAATATGCGAGCGTTTGAAACTCCGGATTGAATTAAAACGCAGCATCCAGGCTGGGATCGGCCTGTGGAATGATTTGCCGGACCTGGCCAGCCGTCCGGCCAGCCAGGCTGCGCTGCGCCTGGAAGAAACCCCAGCCCTGGGGCGTTACGCCGCGTATCTGGCCAGCCAATCCCCAGTGGAAAGGAACCTGCTCATCGCCTATGCGCAGCACTGGCAGAACCTGGCGCCATTGACCAGCGGTGACGACCTGCGCAAACGCGGAATCGCACCCGGCCCGCTGTACAAGACGATCTTAGACCAGCTACGCGCTGCCTGGCTGGATAGCGAGATCAACTCCGCGTCTGAAGAACTGGCCCTTCTGGATCGCATACTCTCCGAATTGAAAGCATGAACCTCGACCAGTTGAGCATCCGGCCAGTTGACCAGGCTGACCTGCCCGCGCTCGAATGGGAAGGGGAATACCTGCATTTCCGCCGCCTGTATTCTGAAATCTACGCCAGCGCTTGCCAGGGGAAAGCGCTGATGTTGGCTGCTGAGCTACCTGGCGAGGGAATCATCGGTCAGGTGTTCATCCAGCTCAACAGCGCCCGCAAGGAATTGGCGGATGGTGTAGATCGCGCCTATATTTACGGCTTCCGAATTAAGCCTGCCTTTCGTCGCCAGGGCATCGGCAGGCAGATGATGGCGTTCGTTGAAAACGAGCTCCGGCGGCGACGCTTTCTACGGGTGACATTGAATGTCGCCCAGGACAACCCGGACGCCCACCGGCTATATAAAAACTTGGGGTATGTTACAGTAGGCGTCGATCCGGGACGTTGGTCATACCTGGATCACCATGGAAACCAACATGAGGTCAACGAGCCTGCCTGGCGGATGGAAAAACTGCTCCAACCGGTGGGCGAAAGTGTTAAAAATTAATTAGACTTCATCGCACCTGCCTGCCAGGTCTTGCAGCAAACCTGATCTTATGTTAAAATCAGTCTTGGTTAGCGAGGCATTATTTAGAGTTTCACCGGCGAAAAGTGGGCAACCCCCACTTTTCTGCGTCTAACCACCGAGGCGTCTTTTTTCAAGCACGAGGAAGGAATTTGAATTCCTCCATATGGAGATTGAGGAAGCATGAAGAACGAGTTCGTCCTGGCGTTCAATGAAGTATTAGAAGAAAAACAACTGCCCAAGGAAATCATCCTGGAAGCCCTGCAGGCTGCCATGGTTTCAGCCTACCGCCGGGCGGTCAACGCATCCACTGCGCAGCACGTCGAAGCGACAATTGATTCCGAGACCGGCCAGGTTTTAATTTATGCCGAGAAGGAAATCGTTGAATCGGTCGAAGACGAACGCACGGAAGTTACCCTGGAGGATGCTCTCAAGGTTGATCCGGAGGCCAAGCTGGGCGGGATGGTCGTTGTTGAAACCACGCCGAAGAATTTTGGGCGCGTGGCTGCTCAAACTGCCCGGCAGGTGATCCAGCAGCGCATCCGCGAAGCCGAGCGCGACGCCCAATTCACCCACTACACCAAGCAATTGGGTGAAATTGTCAGCGGGGTGGTCCAGGCCGTCAATGCTACCGGGCTAACCCTTGGGCTGGATATGAAGGCCGAAGGTTTGATGCCACGCAACCAGATGATCCAGAACGAGCGCTTCCGGGTACACGACCGGGTACGGGCGCTTTTATTT
>JAYRWF010000103.1:0-2474 GCA_041918195.1 Anaerolineales bacterium | reverse complement strand
GTAAATGGATAAGGAGCTATTTTCGGGCGGGCGTTGGTCACTGCAGCCAAGAAGGTCGACTTGCCAGCATTCGGAACCCCGACAATCCCAACATCAGCGATCAATTTGAGTTCCAGGCGCAGATTGCGCTCCTGGAAGGGCTCACCTTTCTCTGCTACGCGTGGCACCTGGTGGACAGCGTTGACGAAATGGGTGTTGCCGCGGCCTCCTCGCCCCCCTACCGCCGCTACCAGGCGTTGGCCGGGTTCGACCAGGTCGCCCAATAACTCACCGTTCAGGTCATCGTACACCAAGGTGCCTGGAGGAACTGGGATCACCAGGTCAGCACCAGACCGGCCGGTCATATTTTGCTTTGCGCCGTTTTGACCGTTTTCAGCCTGGTAGCGGGCTGAATGGCGAAACGCCCCGAGTGTATTCAAGGTCGGGAGCACTTCTAAAACGACATTGCCACCTTTTCCACCATCGCCGCCATCCGGGCCGCCGCGGGGGACATATTTTTCGCGGCGGAAGTGGACCATGCCATCGCCGCCCTTGCCAGATTTTACTGTAATTTTTGCTTCGTCAATAAACATGGCCCGATTATACCATCCGACCCTTTTGCACTTGGTTTGTACCTGATTTGTATTTTTTTGTACAAAGGTATGGTAAAATCGGACATACTCAGCTTATTTCCTTGCTAAAATCCGGCTTTCTGACACACCAGGAGAAGATAATGAAAGTGAGCATGATCCCAGATATCGTTGTCGGCCGGCTTCCTATTTATTTGCGAGCCTTACAACATATGGCGCAAGAAAATCGTCAGGTCACCTCCTCACAGGAACTTGGCGAAAGACTGGGTATCTCTGCCGCCCAGATACGCAAAGATTTATCCCAATTTGGCGAGTTTGGCAAGCAAGGCACCGGCTATCAGATCGAGTATCTATTGAAACAAATTCGCGAAATCTTAAAGGTCGACCGGGTATGGGAGATCGTTGTGGTGGGGGCGGGAGATATTGGCTCGGCAGTCGCCCGTTATGGTGGGTTCGCTAACCGCGGCTTCACCGTGCGAATGATTTTCGATAACAACCCGGCTATCATTGGAAAACGGGTCGGAAATTTTATTGTCCAGGATACTGCCGGGATGATCCCGGTGATCCAGAATTCCGGGGTCAAGATCGCCATGATTGCGGTTCCGGCGAACGAGGCTCAGGAGGTCGCCAATCAGCTCGTCCAAGCTGGGGTCCAAGCCATTTTAAATTACGCACCGCTCAGCCTGAACCTGCCGGCGGATGTCAATGTCCAATATATCGACCCGGTGATTCACCTGCAGCGGATGACTTATTACCTCGAGTGAATGCAGGCAAATGTGGGAATCAAAAAATCGGCCTGGCCGATTTTTTGATTCCCACGCTCTTTTAGAAATTAAACTGCAGGGAGATTGCGGCGCAGTAAGGCGTACATACCTAAAGCACGACAAGCGCCTTCGGCGGTACATGTGGTCGGGTTATCCACGCGATAAGTGGGGACCCCCAGTTCCTTGGTGAGCAGCTTTTCAATCCCACGTAACAAAGCGCCACCGCCAGTCAGAGCGATACCGCGATCGATAATATCGGAAACCAACTCGGGGGGTGTTTTTTCAAGCACCCGCCTGGCCGTCTCAATCACATCTCCGAGCGGCTCACGCAGGGCTTCAACAACTTCACCAGTGGTGATCGTGGCAGGACGAGGTAGCCCGCTGACCTGATCCTGACCCATCAACTCCATACTCTGCTCTTCATCCATGGGAACGGCTGCGCCGATGCGAATTTTGATCTGCTCAGCAGTTAACTCGCCAATAATCAGGCCGTATTTCCGCCGGACATAGCCCACGATGGCCTCATCCAGGGCTGCACCGCCGCGGCGCAGGGTTTCTGCGGCAACAATCCCATACATTGCCAAGACAGCCGCCTGGGTGGCACCACCACCCAGGGAGAGGGTCATATTTCCGTAAGGGGTGCCAATGGGCAGGTCAACGCCAATCGCAGCCGCCAGAGGCTGTTGGATCAGATAGGCCTCGCGTGCGCCAGCCTGCAGAGTGGCCTCATGTACGGCGCGGCTTTCAACGCTGGTCACGCCAAAGGGGACTGTCACCATAACTGTCGGACCAAAGAAACGCAGCGAGCCACTGACCCGTTTCAAGATTGCTTCGAGCATGAATTCGGTGACTTCGTAATCAGCGATCACGCCATGGCGAAGCGGCCGGGTGACTTCCAGGCTTTCAGGGACTCGGCCCAGCATATCTTGCGCTTCCTGGCCCCAGGAAACCATTTTTTGTTCCTGGACCACAATTGCGGCAACGGTAGGTTCCTGGAGCACGATCTGGCCGCCTTGAGCGACGCGCGTATAATTCGTGCCCAGGTCAATACCGAGCTCTTTCGTAAAAATGGCCATAATGGGTTAGGAGGACTCTTTATCCGTTCCCGACAGGCGAACAGTTTGCCCAGCCTTACGATACC
>JAYRWF010000102.1:0-2467 GCA_041918195.1 Anaerolineales bacterium | reverse complement strand
TAGTCCATGATGGCATCGAGATCATGGCGGTTGAATGCTTCCAAGAATCCCTTCAACAGTTCGATGGTCACTTGCTCGGACATTGGAACCTCCGTTATGCGAAATCGGATTGCCAAAGAATGAGCCAGCAAATGGTTTTAGTTACCTGCCCTGGGTCAGGGACGACGGAGCCGTTGTAATAAAGAAACCGTCAAGCACCATTATCACGACAAGTATACTCTGAATTGGCAGGTTTAGAGGCCGAACAAGCAATTCTATAATTTTTTTGAATAAGCTAGCCGATGCTGACCTGCCCGACCCAACCCGGAGCAGAATCCGTTTCCTGTCCAAGAAGCATGCTCAAATGGGCGGCATGCTCCTGGACGTGCCGCATGGTATAGAGGAGCAGCTCGGCGACGGTTTTGACGCGCCAGTTACTTCGCACTCGCTGAAGCTCGTTTTCATCGCTGATGTTTTCGATCTGTGTGCGACACTTGACGCGCGCATATTCCAGATAAGTGAGCAGCTCTTCCTTGGTGTAAACCCTTTCAGGAGCTGCACCGTCCATATCAAGCTCGGAGATGGTAAATGGAGGGGGTGGAGTAAATGTTTCTGCGGATTCAGAGCAATAATAATCGAGCCAAAAAATTGCATGGAAGGCAACATACCAAAATTCAGTAAACTCGGGCCGTCCATGCGGATCACGCCACAGACGGGCTTGCCAGAGCTCATCTGGACAGGCCTTCAAAGCATTTTCCAGCGTCTCAATCGCGGCACCGAATTGGTGCCAAAGGATTTCCTTCCAAAGTGGGTTCATCTCGTCTCCTTGGCAGATGGGTCACGGGAACGTGCGCTCGAAGAAACCGGGTATTTCAATTTACGTACGCGGGCTACGCCAGGAATCAGTCGCGCCGCGCCACCGCGCCGGCTTGGATGAAGGATCAGGCCTCACCGTCCGAGCCTGTCTGGGCAGGATCAGGACTCCGGATCAAAACCGATCTCGCGGACCTCTTGGGCGCATCGACACGCCTCAGCGAACCGAGCAGCCCAGACGAGCGCCTGCTTGCGCGTGGGGACTTCGATGATCGCGAACCCGCCGATGACCGCCTTGGTCTCCGGCATGGGGCCCGCGGAGATCGTCCCGTCGGTCGCCACGATGCTCGCCTGTTGGCGGAGGACCCCGGCGCCGAAGATCCAGACCCCCGCGGCCTTGGCCTCCCGGACCACAGTGTGCGACGATTCGCCCACCGCCGGGAAGTCCGCCTCGGGAATGTGATCCATC
This sequence comes from Anaerolineales bacterium, assembly GCA_041918195.1. Taxonomy (GTDB): domain Bacteria; phylum Chloroflexota; class Anaerolineae; order Anaerolineales; family UBA4823; genus CAZAGA01. Next base: position 1,206 of record JAYRWF010000102.1, on the reverse strand, counting down.
GCGCCGTCGTCGAACGAGATGAGGTAGCGGGGCATGGTCTTGCTCCTTCTTTCGGCCAGTAAGGCCTGACGATTTTATGGTTTTGTTCCAGTATTGTATCGAATTTCTCGCCCAATGTGCGAAATTCAAGACCACCTGGTTGCGGCGCTCCCCGCCAGGAGGACTTCATGAACGCGCGCAGGGCGTGCGCAGAACGCTGGAAGCTGGACGTACCATCGCAGAGCGATGGCGCGAGAGGAATCACTGCTCCTCAGGCGCTGGCGCCGCTGTAGCGCTTCACCCCGGCCCGCCAGATGCGCGTCGAGAGCCAGAAGGCAGCCGCCCCGATCGCCAGGTAGAGCAACACCTGCAGCCCGCTCAGCTCGCCACGCAGCGCCTGGAGCGGCACGGTCGTCGCCACCGCCACCGGGACGATGAAGGTGACGATCATGCGCAGCCAGGGCGGGTAGACCGTGGCCGGGTAGCGCCCGGTGTCGAGCATGGCCTGCAGGATGGTGACGTTGTTGTCGAACTTGATGAACCAGAAGGTCAGGGCGATCATCACAATCCACAGGCTGTACAGGATGACCGTGCCTGAGAAGGCCAGCAGGGTGAATTGGACCACGCTGGCCCAGCCGCCCGCCCCACCGCCGCTCATCCCGATCCCGATGCCGATCAAGATCAGGCCGAGCGCCAGGTCCCAGGCCCGCCATAGGATGATCCGCGAAAAGCTGACCATGAACTGGCTGCTGGCCGGGTAGAGCAAGGTGTAATCGAGCGAGCCATCGCGCACGCTGGCGTTGAATTTCTCAGTGTTCGGCCAAATCAGGGCCGCCATCAGGGCGTTGACCAGGCGAAAGACGCCCAGCAGCGCCACCAGCTCGCCCGGCCCCCAGCCGCCCAGGGTCTCGGTATTACTGAAGATGATCGTCAGGCTGAGCAGCTCCCAACCCAGCCAGAACAGGCTGAGCAGGATGTTAATCCAGGTATCGACCCGGTAGGCCAGGCTCATCTGCAAGTTGATCTTGAGCAGGGTGACCAGCAGCTTGAGGGTATGCATCTCAGGCCCCCACCGCCGAAAAGCGCTTCACCCCGGCCCGCCAGACCAGCCAGAAGGCCAGCAGCCAGACCAGCAGCCAAAAACCGCCCAGCAGGAAGTTGGTCGCGATTTGGCCTGGCGAGAGCTGGCCGAGCACCAGTTGGATGGGGAAGTAGAGCACCAATTGG
>JAYRWF010000101.1:0-18455 GCA_041918195.1 Anaerolineales bacterium | reverse complement strand
TGGGTTGAGCAGACCTACTTGCAGATGCCGCGCAGCGTCCCACTGCGGGTTTGGGCGCTGGCCCTCGACCTGACCAGCACCCAGCCGACCCCCTACGACCAGGCCCTGGCGATCGAAGGCCACCTGCGTCGCTTTCCTTATACCCTTGACCTGGACAGGCCGCCTGCCGATCGCGACCTGGTTGACTACTTCCTTTTTGACCTGCAGCGCGGCTACTGCGACTACTATGCCTCAGCCATGGTTGTCCTGGCGCGCGCCTCTGGATTGCCCGCCCGCCTGGTGCAGGGCTATGCTGCCGGGCGGAGCCTGGACGGGCGCCAGTACCTGGTGACCGAGGCAGACGCCCACGCCTGGGTAGAGGTCTTCTTCCCTGGCTATGGCTGGGTGGAGTTTGAGCCCACCCCCAGCCTCCCTTCCATTAATCGCCCGTCTCAGGACACCCTGGCCGGCCCGCCGCCTGCTGCCCCCTCGCCGACGGTTGAGAGCGGCGCCGTACCGAAACTATTTACCTGGATCGCTGTCCTACTCGGCGGGACGGTTGCCTTCCTGGCGCTCTGGTGGTTGTTCGATAGTTGGCGCCTCGGTCGCCTGGCACCTCGGTTGACGCTGAGCGCTGTGTATAGCCGCCTTTACCGCCAGGCGCGCCAGGGGCGGGAAGCGCCGCTCACCGGCCTGACCCCCACCGAAGTTGCTGGCAGGCTCAGCCAGCGCCTGGATAGCCTGCTCCCGCCGGAGCAGGCCGCCCGTCTGCGCCAGGAACAGCCCTTCCAGAGTATCGCCGGCCTGTACAGCCAGGCGATATACAGCCCACACCCCGTCTCGCCCGCCGGGCGAAAGCAAGCCGTCCTGGCATGGCGCCTGGCCCGCTGGGCCTTCTGGCAGGCCCGCCTGGCTGCCCTGCGCCGCTCGTTCAGCGCTCTGTTCCACCGGCCTGACCGCCGGTAATCTACCCGTTGGAGGTAATTATGACCCCAGGCGTTTTTGAAGCCCGTTTGACACATCTAAAATCCGAACACTACGAGCTGGTCGCCCGGCCCAACCGGCCTGACCCAAGTTGGTCGAACGGCGTTTTTGAGCGTTACCTCCACCCGGTGCTTACCGATGACCATATCCCGCTCACCTGGCGCTACGATCTGAACCCTCAAACCAACCCCTTCCTGCTCGAACGCTTGGGCGTCAACGCCGTCCTGAATCCTGGCGCCATCGAGCTGGATGGCACGATCTACCTGGTTGCCCGGGTTGAAGGCTATGATCGCAAATCGTTCTTTGCTGTCGCCGAAAGCAGCAGTGGGGTGGATAACTTCCGCTTTTGGGATGCGCCGCTCCGATTGCCCGAGACCGAGCTACCCGACACCAATGTCTATGATATGCGCCTGGTCCACCACGCCGATGGCTGGATTTACGGCCTGTTCTGCGCCGAGCGCAAGGACCCTGGCGCTCCGCCAGGCGATACCAGCCGGGCGGTCGCCCAGGCTGGCATCGCCCGCACCAACGACTTGCTGTACTGGGAACGCCTACCCGACCTGCGCACCGCCTCCCCGCAGCAGCGCAATGTCGTCCTGCACCCCGAGTTCATCAATGGCCAGTATGCCTTCTATACTCGCCCACAGGATGATTTTATCCAGGCTGGCCGCGGTGGTGGGATTGGCTTTGGCCTTTCCAGGCAGATCACCCCGGCGGTGATCGAAACCGAGACGGTGATTGAAGAGAGGGTCTACCACACCATCAAGGAGGTCAAGAACGGCGAAGGCCCGGCGCCGCTCAAAACCGCCTACGGCTGGTTGCACCTGGCTCATGGCGTGCGCAATACTGCAGCCGGGTTACGCTATGTCCTATATCTCTATATGAGCGATCTCGATGAACCGTGGCGGGTCACCCACCGCCCGGGTGGCTATTTCCTGGCGCCTTACGGCAGCGAGCGGGTGGGCGATGTCTCGAACGTTGTCTTCAGTAATGGCTGGGTGTTGCGCGCCGACGGTACCCTGCTGATCTACTATGCCTCCGCTGACCAGCGCGTCCATGTTGCCGTCTCTGACCTGGAGCGCATCCTGGACTATGTCCTCAACACCCCCGCCGATGGGCTGCGCTCGGCTGCCAGCCTGGCCGCCCGCCTGGAGCTGATCCGCCGTAACCAGGAACTCGGCCAGGCTGGATTGGCTTAATCGGCCCGATTTTGGGGCTTTTTGGCTGGCGTCAGTTACAATTGAACCGGCAGGCGCTCCGCTTGTTGGACCGTCTTGCAGAGCTTACCTGGAACGGCTGGCTGCTTATGTTGAATTTGTCGTTTGACACGTCTTTCAAACAAGATTTCCAGCGCCGCTTGCGCGGTGAGCTACTCGCGAATATCCTGCCCTTCTGGGCCGAAAAAATGCCCGATCCAGTCCATGGCGGCTTTTTCGGCGCCATGACTAACGACCTGCATCCATTGAACGATACGCCGCGCTCGGCTGTTCTTTGCAGCCGGATCTTGTGGTCCTTCTCCGCCGCTTATCGCCAATTCCCGCAGGCCGAGTTTCTCGAGACCGCCCGGCGGGCTTTTGAAGCCCTGACCCAGGTTTTTTGGGACCCGGAATTCGGGGGGTTATTTTGGACAGTGGACCGTTTTGGCCGGCCGGTCGAGTCGCGCAAGCAAGTTTATGCCCAGGCTTTTGGCATTTACGCCCTGGCCGAGTATTTCCAGGCCTGTGGTCAGTCTGAGAGTCTCGACTGGGCCAGGCGGCTGTTTGCGTTGCTCGAAGCCAGTCCCCACGACCGGCAGTATGGCGGCTACGTGGAAGGCTGCGACCGGCGCTGGCAGGTCCTGCCTGACTCGCGCCTGAGCGAGAAGGAACCCTACTGCCGCAAGTCGATGAACACCCTGCTGCACGTCATGGAAGCCTACACCAATTTGCTGCGCACCTGGCGCGACCCGCAGTTGGAGGCCTGCCTGCGCGAGTTGCTCGAGATCTTCATCCGCCAGGTCATCGATCCCATCGATGCTCATCTGCGCCTCTTTTTTGATGACGATTGGACGGTCTTCCCCGGCCCGCTTTCCTATGGCCACGAGATCGAGGCTAGCTGGCTTCTGGTGGAGGCTGCCGAAGTCCTCGGCGATCCGGCGCTACAGGCCAGCGCCCGCCATTCTGCCCTGGCGCTGGCTGAACGGGTCTACGAGCAAGGGCGCGATCAGGATGGCAGTATATTTTACGAAGGCTCGTCCGATTGGATTGAGAACGATGAAAAGCATTGGTGGGTCCAGGCCGAAGGCGTGGTTGGGTTTTATAACGCCTTCCAGCTTTCCGGCCAGGTGCGTTATGCCGAGGCGGCCTGGCAGTGCTGGATGTTTATTGAAAATCACCTGGTGGACCGGGTGCATGGCGAATGGTTCAAGGTAACGGACCGGTTGGGTCGGCCCAAGCTGGACCGGGTGAAGGCCGGTCCCTGGGAATGCCCCTACCACCACAGCCGGACCACTTTAGAAATGTTCAGGAGGCTTGGCGAATGACCTTACCGGGTGTGATCCAGTTTTTACCGGAATACCGTGATTATGTTTGGGGTGGGAACCGGCTGCGCTCGGCGGAAGTGCCAACTGCTGAAGCCTGGTTGATCTGGGAGAGTAATCGCATCGGCGCAGGGCCGCTGGCCGGCGCGACCCTAGCCGAAGTGTTTGCCCGATATCAATCCGAGCTGGTTGGCCGCCTGGGCATGGCCCAGGGGCGCGGCCATTTCCCGTTGCTGATCAAGCTGCTGGATTGCGCCCAATGGCTCTCGCTGCAGGTCCATCCCAACGACGCCCAGGCCCTTGCCTTGGAAGGCCCCGGCCAGTTGGGCAAGACTGAAGCCTGGCATATCCTGGATGCCACGCCAGGGGCAAAACTGATTGCCGGCTTGAAGCCTGGGACGCAGGCTGAGGCCCTCGAATCCGCCATTCGCAATGGCGGCCTGGTTGAGCTGGTGCGCTATCATGAAGTGCATTCCGGCGATACGGTCTATATGCCCGCCGGCCTGGTTCACTCGCTCGGCCCGGGTCTGTTCGCCTATGAAGTCCAGCAGGCCTCCGACCTGACCTACCGGATTTACGACTGGGATCGTCCACTGACCAAGGGCCGCACCTTGCATATTGATAAATCGGTGGCGGTCGCCAATCCAGCCCTTCAGCCGCAGATTGTCCCAGCCCCCCAGCCAGGCGATGGTCAGGTAGCAGTCTTAAGCCAATCGGCTTACTTTCGCCTGGAACTGATCGCCGCGCGGGCTAACCCTATTACGCTTGCTCCAGCCGGGGAGACTTTTCACGCCCTGACGGTGATCGAAGGTAACGCCCGCCTGCAGGCTGGCCAGGAGGAAATTGACCTCGAGCAGTACCAAACTGCCCTGGTCCCGGCTTGCGTTTCGAACTACACCATCGAGCCGCTGGGGGGTTACCGGATGTTGAAAGCCAGCCTGGAGGGAATCGAACCGGCTGGGGCGTAAATTCTACGGGACGAGGATTTCGATCAGGCTTTCCTGGCGGCGTGTCTCCAACCAGGTCTGCAAGGCAGTTTCAGCCGCCGCCAGCCGGGCCTGCGTGTCCAGTGGGCGATCTGCCTGCCGCTCAAGCACGTACAGGATGTGGTATCCGGAGGTGGTCTGGATGACCGGGCTGTACTGCCCGGCCTGTAGCTGGAAGGCGGCGGCCTCGAGCTCGGGGAAGAAAAGCTGGCCGCGTGCCAGCCAGCCCATTTCGCCGCCGGTCAGGGGGTCAGTTTGGCGGGCCAGGCTCTGGAAATCCTCCCCGGCCTGCAGGCTGGCATAAGCCTGGTTAGCTTCTTCCGCCGTTCGAAATAGCAACTGCAGGGCATGGATTTGCTCGGCGCTGGTCGGGCTCTCCTCCAGAAACTTCGCCTGCATCCAGGCTGCCCGGGCAGCGCGCCCGAGCTGCAGGCGAAAATCGGCCTCGCTGAAGCTGTTTGCCGCCAGCCACTCGGCCAGCGCTGGCTGCCCGCCCATCTGGCCGGCCCGGTCGTCGATCCGCTCTTGTAGGGCGGCCTCGCCCAGCGCATAGCCGTTCTCGCCCGCCGCTTCGGCCAGCAGTTCCAGGTTTATCAGCTCATCCAGGACACGCTGCCGGGCAGCTGGGTCGATTTCCTGGCCGGTTGCCTGTTGGTAGCGTTTAAGCTCGGCCTCGTAGCTCGCCAGGCTAATCTCGCCCGCCAGGCTGCCGTTCCGGCTGATCCGCACCGCCAGGGGTTGGGGTGTCGGGCTGGGTAGCTCAGGCGGGGTGGTTGGCGCCGCGCTGGGGACGGTCGCCTGGGTAGCAGTTTCTTCCCCATTCGGCAAGCTGGTTTCGGTGGGTCGGGATTGGCAGGATGCGAGCAAAAACGCCACGAACGCCAGCCAGAACCAACCTTTGAAGTAAAATATCCGTAAGGGAGTCATCGCCCGAATTATACCTGATCCACCCTTTGATCTGGAGATTACTCATTCCTTCCGGTGTAGGGAACCTGACATGACCGATGCATCCTCTCCTCGCTACTTAATCGCCGGGCGAATGACCCGCGACTACATCATTTTCCCAGACGGTGGAGTTTTACTGGATGTCCCGGGCGGAAATGCCCTCAATGCTGCCGTGGGTCTGGCGGTTTGGGCGCCCGACCCACGGCCCGGGGTGGTTGCTCGGGTCAGCCAGGAATATCCGCAAGAATGGCTGGACAAATACTCCCAGGCGGGGTTGGACCTGCGTGGGGTGAGCCGGGTTCCCGATATGCAGGACCTGCGCACCTTCACCGCCTTCTCGGACCGGGTTACCCGCTCAAACGAAGATCCGGTGGTCCATTTCGCTCGCCTGGGTATGACCTTGCCGCGTCCCCTGCTCGGTTATCGCAGTAACCGCGACCAGATCGATAGCCGGACGCGCTTGCTGCCCAGCTCGCTGCGCCAGGGCGATATCCCGGCCGACTTCTTGGATGCCAATGCGGCCCATTTATGCCCGCTCGACTACCTGACTCACAGCGTCTTACCAGCGATCCTGCGCCAGCGGCAGTTTACCACTGTGACACTTGACCCGGCCGCCGGTTACATGACTCCTACTTTCTTTGAAGATGTGCCCGCTTTGCTGACTGGCCTGACCGCTTTTCTGCCCTCCCAGGAGGAAGCCCTGGCTCTGTTCCAGGGTCGCAGTAAGGATCTCTGGGAGATTGCCGAGGCGATGGCCTTCTTCGGCTGCGAGATTATCATTATCAAACGCGGCGAGAGCGGCCAGTATTTATTCGATGCCGCCAGCCGCACGCGCTGGGATATCCCCTCCTACCCGTCGCGCCTGGTCAACCCGATTGGGGCCGGGGATGCCTTTTGCGGCGGCTTCCTGGCCGGTTACCGGGATACCTACGATCCACTCCAGGCTGTTCTCTACGGCAATGTCTCCGCCTCCCTGGTTGTTGAGGGCAACGACCCGGCTTATGCCCTCGACGTCCTGCCTGGCTTGCCCCAGGCCCGCCTGGAAGCGCTCAAACAATCGATCCGGAAGGTATAACTCATGCTAGATCCTGAAATTACCCGGCGTGTCCTCGAGCGGGCGGTCGCTATCCAGCAGATCCCGGCTCCAACCTTTCACGAAAGCCAGCGGGCCGCTTATATCCAGAGCTGTTTTGAGCAGGAAGGCTTGCTGGATGTCCAGCAAGATAGCCTGGGGAATGTCTATGGTCGCCTGCCTGGCTCTGGCGGAGGTCGCCCGCTGATCGTCTCAGCGCATACTGATACCGTCTTTCCTCCCTCTACCGACCTGGCCATCCAGTGGTCGGCCGAAAACATCTATGGCCCCGGGATCGGCGATAACTCGCTTGGCGTGGCTGGCCTGTTTGGGCTGATCTGGCAGGCGCGCCAGGCCAACCTGCCGGGCGATCTGTGGCTGGTTGCCAATGTTGGCGAGGAAGGCCTGGGTGATTTGAAAGGGATGCGGGCAGTGGTCGATCGCTTCGGGGCTGGAGTGCGCGCCTACTTGATTCTGGAGGGCATGGCCCTTGGCCAGGTGTACCACCGCGCCCTGGGCGTCCAGCGCTACCGCATCACCGCTCGCACCTCCGGCGGCCACTCGTGGATTGACTACGGCCGGCCTTCCGCCATCCATCACCTGGCTGGGCTGGTGAACAGCCTGGCCAGCTTGAATTTGCCGCGCGAGCCGCGCACCACCCTGAACGTCGGCGTGATCTCTGGTGGGACAACCGTCAATACCATCGCCAGCGAGGCCTGGCTTGAGCTGGATTTACGCTCCGAGGGCGAGCAGGCGCTTAGGAACCTGGTCGCCCGTGTTCAAACGATCACTGCCGACGCCCAGCGAGCGGATGTCTTGTTTGAAAGCGAGCAGATTGGGCAACGACCGGCCGGCAGCCTCTCCCCCCGGCACCCGCTGGTCGCCCTGGCCATGCGCTGCCTGGAGGAGCAGGGTCTAAAGCCGACTTTGACGATTGGCTCAACTGACGCCAATATCCCGCTCAGCCGCGGCTACCCGGCCGTCTGCATTGGACTTTCCACCGGACAGGGGGCGCATACCCTTCACGAATGCATTAACACTGCCCCGTTGGCAGCCGGGCTGACCCAGTTGTCAGCCCTGGTTCAGGCGGTTTTCAGCCAACTCTGATCCGGATATCGACCGCTGCGACCCCTTGACCGTCTGCCAGAACGCGTAATGGGTTGATCTCGATCTCGGTTAACAGTGGAAAATCAGCTGCCAGCCAGGCCAGTCGCACCAGGCAATCCAACACTGCCTTCCGATCGGCGGTTGGCAGGTTGCGAAAGCCGTCTAGCTTGCGGCCAGCCCAGGTGCTTTCCAGCATCTGCGTGGCCTCTGCCACCGTTAAAGGCGCCAATCGAAAGCAGATATCCTTCAACCCTTCCACTTCAACACCGCCCGAGCCAAACATCACCAGCGGACCGAACTGGGGATTCTGAATTGCTCCGATAATCACCTCTTGGCCGGCTGGGGTCATCTGCTGTACCAATACCCCTTCTAGCCTGGCCTCTGGTCGAGCCGTGCGGGCGTTTTCCACCACCTGGGCGAAACCTGTCTGGACCTCCTCGGGGGTGTATAAGTTCAGCGCAATCCCGCCCACGTCCGATTTATGGACGATATCTGGCGAAACGATCTTCAATGCGACCGGGTACCCGCAACATCCGGCTGCCAGGATGGCTTCTGGGGCAGTCTTTGCCAGGTTGGCTTGCGGAACCGGGATACCATAGGCGTGCATCAGCCCGGTGGCTGCTTCGTTGGGCAGGAAGCCAGGGCCGGGCAGTGCGCAGTCAGCCAGGATTTGCTCCGCCTCTCGCCGGTCGATGCCCTCGGGGCGGCGGGCCGGGGCCGGGTCACGCTGCTTTGCCCAGGTCGCCAGCGCCCCCAGGGCCGAGGCAGCCTGTTCAGGAAAGCGGTAATCGGCTACTTTCGCAGCCCGAAACAATCCGGCCGCGCTCTGAACCAGGCGCTCGCCCATCAAGGCGATCACCACCGGTTTCGCAGCCGCCTGGATGACCGGAATCAAGGCCAGCGCTACCCCTTCTGCCGGGTGCATAGGCGGTGCTGGAAGGATGACCATCACGCTATCCACCCCTGGGTCGTCCAGCAGCAGGTGCAGGCTGCTGGCGTACTGCTCGGGCGAAGCCGAAGCTAGCATATCGACCGGGTTTTTCAGGTTAGCAGCGGGCGGCAGCAGTGCGGCCAGCGCCTGGGTTGTCGCTGGACTAAGCTGCGCCAGGCGTAAGCCGTTCAGTTCAATCGCGTCCGCCGCAGTCACCCCCGGGCCGCCGGCGTTGGTCAGGATTGCCGCCCGGCGCCCCGCCGGGGGCGGGCACCAGGCCAGGGCGCGCGCCCAGTCAAACAGTTCCTGGCTGGTTGCCGCCCGGAGTACCCCGGCGCGCTGGAAAGCGGCTTCATAGGCACGCTCTTCTCCGGCCAGTGCTCCGGTGTGTGAAGCCGCCGCCTGCTGCCCACTTGGAAAACGGCCGACTTTCAAGGCCACAATGGGTTTTTGGCGGGCGACCTGGCTGGCTATTTCGATGAAACGTTGTCCGTCGCTGATCCCTTCCAGGTACATTGTTAGCACGCGCGTCGCCGGGTCGCCTGCGATCGCCGCCAGGGCATCGGTCTCGTTGATGTCCGCCTGGTTTCCCAGGCTGATCAGCCGTGAAAACCCAAGCCCCTGGCCGGCCGCCCAATCCAGGATTGCGGCGCAGATCGCACCTGAGTGTGAGATAAAGGCCACCTCGCCTGGCAAGACCTCGGCTTGAGGCAGGAAGGTGGCGTTCAGCGGCAGGTGGGTGTCTAACAGTCCGACGGAGTTCGGCCCGAGCAGGTGCATGCCATAGTGGCGCGCAATCTCCAGGCATTCGGCTTCCAGGGCTGCTCCGTTGGCGTCAGTCTCGCGAAAGCCGCCCGCCATGATCACCGCCGCTCGCAAGCCGCGCTCGCCGCATTCCTTCAGTGCCCCCGGCATGGCGGCAGCCGGGATTAACAGCAGCGCCAGGTCGATTGGGTCAGGCGCCTGGCTGATCCGCGGGTATACAGGCCGGCCGAACAGGCTACCACCCTGCGGATTGACCAGGTGGACAGCCCCTGGATAGCTCGAAAGCGCCAGGTTGCGCGCCAGGCCATAGCCCAGCTTGTTTGGGTCATGAGACGCCCCCACCACCACCACGCCGCGCGGCGCAAAAAAGGGTTTCAGTTCCAAATCCAGCATGCTTTCATTTTACTCTGCTTGGCTCAAATTCATACCACAATCAATTTATCTCGAAAGCTTGACCAGCGATGATTAAATGATGATAATGAAGTGATGAATGTCACATGACATTTCAGCCCGCTTTTGACAAAATGAGAATGTCAATTGCATCCAGTGTTCCATGGGGGTTTTAACAATTTAGGCTATCCGGAGTGGATTAAAGGAGGTGATCTTCTACTCAACTGTTCTGGAGACGAAGCTGCAGATTTTTAGATTTGCAAATGCCTGAATTTGGATTTGACTAAGGAGAGAAACATGAAGAAAGGAATGCTGCTGTTCAGTCTGATCGTGGCCATTGGCATGCTCCTGTCCGCCTGTGGGGGTGCAGGAGGCGATACGGTCATCAAAGTTGGTGGGATTGGTGAGCTGACCGGAGATATCCCGGCCGTCGGCGCATCCTTCAAGAATGCCGCCGAAATGGCCGTGAAAGAAATCAACGATGCAGGCGGCCTGGAAATCGCTGGCAAGAAGTACCAGGTTGAGTTGATTATCGAAGACAATGCCGGCAAGGCTGACCAATCGGCCTCCGCGGCCCAGAAGCTGATCACCCAGGACAATGTCGTGGCAATCATCGGGCCGAATGCCAGCCGCTATGCCATCCCGGCCTCTGAGATTGCTGAAAGCTCGAAGGTGGTACTGATCAGCCCGTGGTCCACCAATCCCCTGACGACCCTCGATGCGAAGACTAACCAGCCCAAGCAGTATGTCTTCCGGGCCGCGTTCATTGATCCCTTCCAGGGGCGCGTGGTGGCCAAGTTTGCCCTGGATAACCTGGGCGCCAAGAATGCTGCCGTGCTGTATGATATTGCCTCGGACTACAACAAGGGCATCGCCGAGTTCTTCAAGAAGACCTTCGAAGAAAACGGCGGCAAGGTGGTTTCTTTTGAGACTTACACCACCAACGACAAGGACTTCACCGCCCAGCTCACCAAGATCAAGGACGCCAACCCTGACGTGATCTTCCTGCCCAACTACTACAGCGAAGTCCCGCTGCAGATCCAGCAGGCCAAGCGGCTGGGCATCACGGTCCCATTCTTGGGCAGCGACTCCTGGGGCAGCGCTGAATTGATTAACCTGTGCGGCGCTGACTGCGAAAGCTACTACTTCAGCACCCATTATGCCGCCGACAACGCTACTCCGGTTGCCAAGGGCTTCATTGACGCCTATGCCGCCAAGTACGGCAACACTCCGGATGACGTGGCTGCTCTGACCTATGACTCCTTCGGTTTGCTGTGGCAGGCATTGCAATCGGCTGGCAAGGTCGATCGCGAGGCAGTGCGCGCTGCCCTGGCAAAGATCCCGATGTATGAAGGCGTTACCGGCACAATGCAGTTCCAAGAAGGTTCCGGTGACCCGATTAAAAGCGCCGTGATCCTGCAAATTAATAACGGCAAGTTCACTTTCTTTGCCAACGCGGCCCCCTAGTCTCTATGCAAGCTGACGGTGCAAGCCGTAGCTGTTTTGAAAATCCGTGCTTACAGGCTAAATCGCTGATCCAGCGGTCTAGCCTGTAAGCGGGCTCTTTCTTCGCGCCTGGAACTGTCCTGACAGGAAAAAGCTATGACCTATTTTCTCCAGCAAGCGCTGAATGCACTGCAATTGAGCAGTATTTATGCTTTGATTGCTTTGGGTTATACAATGGTTTATGGCATCCTGCGCATGATCAACTTCGCTCACGGCGACCTGTTCATGGTAGGAGCATTCTTTTCGTTCATTATTGCCACATTTGCCAAGCTGCCTTTTGTGCCAACCTTGCTCCTGTCCATGCTCGGGGTTGGCCTGCTTGGGGTTGGCATTGAGCGCGTGGCTTACAAGCCACTGCGCAATGCACCGCGTGTTTCGGCGATTATCACCGCCTTGGGCGTCGGCATCTTCCTGGAAAACCTGACCCTGGTTTTTTACCCCTACCCTCAGCATGTTCCCCCGCTGCTTCCCAATACAACCTGGACGATCGGTGGGGTTACTGTCTCTTCCCTGCAAGTGATTATTGTCTTGCTCTCGCTGGGGCTGATGCTGCTGCTGGATTTTATCGTCCAGCGCACTATGGTTGGGATGGCCATGCGGGCAATCTCTTGGGATAAAACGATCGTCCCGCTGATGGGCGTTCCCTTGAACCTGGTAATTTCCATGACCTTTTTACTGGGCACCAGCCTGGGCGCGGCGGCGGGTGTGATGTATGGGCAGGCTTTTCCGGTGGTGGATCCATACATGGGGATCCTGGTCGGCTGGAAAGCCTTTATTGCTGCGGTGGTTGGCGGGATCGGAAATATTCGTGGGGCGGTGCTGGGCGCTTTTATCCTGGGCTCAGTCGAGATCATGGTAGCTGCTTTTCTACCCTCCACCTACCGCGATTTCATCAGTTTTTCGCTATTGTTGATCCTACTGATCTTCAGGCCGTTTGGTATTCTGGGCCGCCCGCAGACCCAAAAAGTGTAACCCAGGAGAGCCGCCAATGACTGAAAAACCTGCAAGCAAAAAGAACTGGCGGGAAGCGCTGCTCAACAACCGGAAACTGCTGCCGGCGCTGCTCCTGCTAGGTTTTGTGTTGTCCTTTTTGATCCCCCAATTCAACTTGATTTCCCCTTACTACCAGTTGATCCTGATGTATATTGGGATTAATACCATCATGACCGTCAGCCTGAACCTGATCAACGGTTACATGGGCGAGTTCTCGGTCGGGCATGCCGGATTTATGGCGGTTGGGGCCTATGTCTCGGCCCTGCTGACCATGCGGGTTTGGCCGCCAGAACTGGTGGGCTGGTTCTTCCCACTCACCGTGATCCTGGCTGGTCTGGCCACTGCGCTGATCGGGTTGGTCGTCTCGGTTCCCTCGTTTCGAACGCGCGGCGACTACCTGGCGATCGTGACCCTGGCGTTTTTATTCATCGTCAAATCGGTGATTGAGAATGTCGAAGCAATCGGCGGTCCGCGTGGCATCCCAGGCATTGATCGCCTGTCCACCCTGCCGTGGGTCTTTTTCTGGACAGTCCTGGCGATCTGGGTGACGCGCAACTTCATCTACTCCAATTTCGGCCGTGGCGTGCTCTCGATCCGCGAAGACGAAATTGCCAGCAACCTGATGAGCGTCAATACCCGCCAGGTGAAGGTGTTAGCCTTTTTGTTATCGTCGTTCTTCGCCGGGGTAGGCGGGGCGCTCTTTGCCCACTTGCTGCAGTTCATCAGCCCGCGCGTCTTCGATATTGTCAAATCAACCGATTTCTTAATTATGGTTTACCTCGGGGGCATTGGCTCTATCGCCGGCTCGATCATTGGGGCAACGATTTATACCGTCTTGTTGGAGGTCCTGCGCCCCTTGGGAGTCTGGCGGTTTGTGCTCATGCCGCTGCTGCTGGTTTTCCTGATGATATACCGGCCGCGCGGTATTATGGGGCTGCGCGAGTTCAAGTGGTTTATCCCAGGCTATGAGTTGCTGGCCACCCGGCTCGGCAAAAAACACACAGCGGAGGTCGCCGATGCTGCTACAGATTAGCAAGATGACCAAGTATTTCGGCGGTTTGCTGGCCGTGTCCGATTTCAATCTCGAGTTGAATTCGGGTGAGCTGGTTGGCATTATCGGCCCCAATGGCGCGGGAAAGACTACCGTGTTCAACCTGATCACCGGGGTGTACCGTCCAAGCAGCGGCAACGTGGCGTACAAAGGAACTGAGCTGGTCGGCAAGTTCCCGGATCAAATCACCAGCCTGGGTATTGCGCGCACCTTCCAAAATATCCGCCTGTTCAACGACCTGAGCGTGATCGATAATGTCCGTATTGCAGCCTATCACCGGATGCGATACTCGCCAGTGGAAGCGATGTTCCGCGTCGGGCGTTTCAATAAACAGGAGTTGGACTCGATTGACACTGCCATGGAGCTGCTTTCGGTCTTCAAGCTGGAGAGCTACGCTGGCGAGCTGGCCCGCAACCTGCCCTATGGCTTGCAGCGCCGCCTGGAGATTGCCCGGGCGATGGCTACCCGGCCTGAGTTGCTGCTGCTGGATGAACCGGCAGCCGGCATCAACCCGAATGAAATCGATCAATTGATGGAATTCATCCAGTGGATCCGCCAGCAGTTTTCACTGACGATCCTGCTGATCGAGCACCAGATGCGCCTGGTGATGGGCATCTGCGAGCGCTTGAAAGTGCTCGACTTTGGTGCCACCATTGCGGAAGGTACGCCAATCGAAATTCAGAATAACCCGAAAGTCCTGGAAGCCTACCTGGGTGAAGGAGCAGAGATATGAGTGAAGAAATTCGGGCTTCCGCTAATCACCAGGCGCTGCTTTCAGTGACTGATTTAGTGATTTCATATGGCAGTATCAGCGCCGTTAAAGGGATATCCTTTGATGTCAATGAGGGCGAGATCGTCACCCTGATTGGCGCCAATGGGGCAGGAAAATCTTCCACCTTGCGAGGTATTTCCGGGATTGTCCCCTACAAAGGTACGATCACCTACCGTGGTCAGGAGTTGCACAAGGTTCCTGCCGACCAGTTGGTTGGCCTGGGCATCGCCCAGGTGCCCGAAGGGCGGGGTATTTTCGGCAACCTGACCGTATTGGAAAACTTGAAGCTGGCCACCTGGCAGCGCAAGGACAAAGCTGAACTTGGGCGCGATTACGAGCGCGTTTTCTCGATTTTCCCCCGTTTGAAAGAGCGCATCAACCAACTCAGTGGTACGCTTTCAGGCGGCGAGCAGCAAATGCTGGCGGTTGGGCGAGCCTTGATGAGCCGAGGAAAGATCCTGCTCCTGGAC
Source organism: Anaerolineales bacterium (assembly GCA_041918195.1). Lineage (GTDB taxonomy): Bacteria > Chloroflexota > Anaerolineae > Anaerolineales > UBA4823 > CAZAGA01. The sequence continues at coordinate 3,986 of JAYRWF010000101.1, read as the reverse complement.
GAGCCTTCCATGGGCCTGGCGCCGGTCCTGGTGCGCGAGATCTTTCGTGTGTTGAAAGAGATCAATCAATCTGGGACGACGATTTTGCTGGTCGAGCAGAATGCCTATATGGCGCTACGCCTGGCCAATCGTGGCCATGTCCTGGAGACTGGCAAAATCATCTTGAGCGGCGGTGGGCAGGAGCTGCTTGGCAACCCGCGTGTCAAGGAGGCCTACCTGGGCGGTTGAGCCTGGCCTGGTAATCCATAGAGGCGGGCGCGGCTACCAGAACAGCCGGCCGCGCTCGCCAAATTTTCGCACCAGGACTGCGTCAATTCCTTGGATGCGGCCTGCCCGGGTGACAAATGTCACCACCAGGATCGCCATCGGTACGAAGTAAGACCATGGCCAATCGTGACCCAGCGTGGCCAGGAACGTGTTTGCTAGGAAGAAAATCCCCGCCAGGCTAAAAAATGGCGTGAATGCTCCAACCAGCAGCCCGATAGCGAGCAGCCCTTCCGCCACCAGTTGGAAGGGGGCAAAGACGCCACGGATCGGCAAGATCACCTGGCTGATAAAGGTCCCATACAGGCTGAGCGGATTTTCCGCCGGCGGGTAGAATTCTTGAAAGAAAGCCAGTAGTCCGTCTGGGGTGTAATAACCCCGCACCAGGTTGATCGCCCAGGTCGTCAAGAACATCAGGCCCACCACGATCCTTAGCTTTGCGATCCATTTCATCAGTGAGTTGGTTGGGAGGTCTTTCGGATCTATATTCATCATGTCTCAGGTATAAAAAATCTAGATGTGGATTAAATCAACCTGGCCAGGTGAAAACCTGTGCCGCCCCCCTTGGATTGTGAAGGATCATAACATAAAGTGTTAGTTTATTGGGAGCTATGATGGTTTTACCGGAATTCATTCTTTCAGAGGAGCATACTTCCTCAAACCTGGAGAAGAAGCTCTGGATTTATACGAACTACGATTGTAACCTGCGCTGCAGCTACTGCGCCGCCGAGTCCAGTCCATCCACGCCTAGCCGCGCGCTTGGCTTGCAGGCGGTCCTGCAATTGGTCGATGAGGCCCTGGCTGGCGGCTGTGAGCACTTTTACTTTACTGGTGGTGAGCCGTTTCTATTGGACGAGATTTATGCTATGCTGTCCTACGCATCCGAACGGGCGATGACCACCGTCCTGACCAATGCTATGCTGTTGCGCGGTAAGCGCCTGGAGAAGTTGATTGCGATTCGCAACGACCACCTGATCATTCAGGTCAGCCTGGATGGAAGTCGCCCCGAGCAGCATGATCCGTTTCGTGGCCCGGGAAGTTGGCAGAAAACTGTAGAAGGCATTCAAAACCTACAGGCGCATGGCTTTCAAATTCACCTGGCGACTACCGAAACTCCTGCCAATACCGCTCATCTGGAGGAGATCTGCGCCTTTCACCTGGCGATGGGTATTCCCGAGCAGGCGCACTTTGTCCGCCCGTTGGCCAGGCGTGGTTTTTCGGAGGCCGGCCAGGAAGTATGTAAGGAAAACCTGATCCCTGAGATCACCGTCAATGCGGACGGTGTCTTCTGGCATCCCCTATCAACGGATCCGGATATGCGGATCAGCGAGTCGATTTTCCCACTTCAGGATGCGGTCGGGCTGGCTCAGCAAGGACTCCTGGCCATCACCCGGAATAAAAAAGCTGCTTTGAGCTCTTTTCAATGAAGTAAGTAAATCCAGCCCCCGTGTGGGGCTTCCAAAACTAATCGCTACCTGTCTGCCAACTGGTTAGAAACTGGCGAGTGTACGCCAGGTGCGCCGCCGGCAGAAATTCTAATTCAGCCTGCAGTCGTTCCAGGTCAGCCGCTGTATCGATATCATACCATACGGGCGTCAGCGCTGTACTCAGCCCCAAGGCTGCTGCGCGCTGCAGCGATTGCGTCAGTACCTGGGCGCTGCTCCATTCGATCCCCGAAAATACTTCTGGATAGGGTTGTTTCATTCCAATCAGGGTATAACCGCCATCGAGGGCAGGGCCAAAGACCAATTCGTGGGTGTCCAGGCTGGCGAGGGCTTGCTTAAGGCACGCTATCGGCAGGGAAGGGCTATCGGAGCTTAACGCCAGGACTTTCGAGTAACCAGAGTGGAACATGACGCCCAGGGCCTGTGACAGGCAGCCGCCGATGTCCTTGCCCTGCACCCCTACCAGCCGGGTACCCGGCGCGGCGAGGCCTGCAATCAGCGCATACGCTTCGGGCGGCGAGAAGGCGACTGCTGCAGCCACGGACGGGTCCATTTCTGTAAGACAGTTAACCAGGGCCAGTGTGTCCTGGAGCAGCGCCTGGGAAAACCGGGCAGCTTCTTGGGGTGTGAACGGCGGGCACAGCCGGGTTTTGGTTTTCCCAGGCTGTGGCGCTTTGGCCATGATTACGATGGCATTTTCCGGGCGCATAGCTTACTCTTTGGCGTATTTGAAAATCAGATGTAAGATATGATAGGTCGCCAGGAGGCTGCCGCGCAGCGTCCCGCTGATTTTCGATTTTCCAGCACGGCGTGGGCGGTAGGGAACCGGGATTTCCATCAGCCGCCAACCGGAGCGAGCGGCGCGCAGGATCATCTCGGTCGGCCAGCCGTAGGTCATTTCAGCCAGGTTCAGCTCGAGCAGCCGAGCGCGCCGCACGGCCCGAAACGGGCTCAGGTCGGTCAGTGGTTGGTGGTAAAGTGCGCGGATCAGGCGGGCGGCCAACCAGTTGCCGAAGGCCTGGTGCCAGGGCATTGCGCCGGGTTGCAGGCCGCCTGCCATCCGGGAGCCAAGCGCCAGGTCGGTGTGGTCTTCGTGCAGTGGACGCACCAGGCTGGGCAACCAGGCCGGGTCGTCTGCACCATCCGCGTCCAGGAAGACCAGGATATCTCCCTGGGCCGCCAGGGCGCCGGTCGCACAGGCCTGGCCATAGCCGCGACGCCGCTCGCTGATCAGCCGGGCGCCAAAAGCCGTGGCGATTTGACCGGTGCCGTCGGTTGAGCCGCCGTCAACGACTAAGATCTCGTCAACAGCATCGCCTGGGATGGCGGTTAGCACTGAGCCAATATTTTCGGCCTCGTTGATGGCCGGGATAATAACGCTGGTCCGCATAGCAGTATTTTGCACTACTTTGTTATCTCTGGCAAGCCAGCATGGACGGATTGGGCATCAAGCAATTGGATCCTGTCGTGGAAACAAACGGCCTGGACCGCTGGCTAAACCGCGCCTGGCTGATCTTGTTCGGTTTCTTTCTGGCAGTAATAGGAGTGAACTATTCCCGCCCAGAGAACTGCGTCTTCCTCGCCACTGATTTCCGTGGCTATTATGCCACTGCCCAAATTGTCCTCCGGCATGGTTTTGCCGCGCTTTATGATCCTCAGCTCCAACAGGTATATCAGGCTGCACTGCCAATCCGCTGCCTGGATGGATCTCTGATCGGCCCGGCATTAGATGTGATGGTGCCTTATTTACCAGTTTTTATCCTGGCTTTCCTGCCCTGGCAGGCGCGCGAATTTACGACCAGCTATGTGGTGTGGAGTGTGATCAATCTGGTGATCCTGGTAGCGTATCTGCGCTTCTTAACCACCCAATTGGTCGGCAGGCCTGGCAGGCTTCGTCTGCTCCAATGGCTGTTTTGCCTTCCAGTTTTAGCCAACCTTGCCCTGGGCCAGATAAACATTTTGTGGGTGATTGGCCTGGGAGAATTTGTCCGGAAAATGATGGGTGGAAAGCCTGGCCGCGCCGGTCTGTGGTTAGGCCTGCTGCTGCTCAAGCCGCATATTTTGATCTTGCTGCTGCCGGGCCTGCTGGCAGTCCGCCAATGGCGCGCCCTGGCAGGATTTGGCACTAGCCTATTCATCCTGGTTGGGGCTTCCTGGGCGTTGGCCGGTATGGAAGGACTGCGCGGGATGTTCGGCGTGGTGAGCGAATTTGCCGGTCCAGAATTTCTCAGCGCACCGGCGATGATGAATTGGCGCGCCCTGGCTTTGAACCTGGCG
>JAYRWF010000100.1:0-2731 GCA_041918195.1 Anaerolineales bacterium | reverse complement strand
TGTGCGGATCGGATGGCGGAATACCATTTGATCAACGGCGATCGTGACCACCCGCTTTTGCGCATGTCGCATTGCCGCCAGCGCGCCAGCTTCATCCACCAGTTTCATGATCCAACCTCCGTGGACATTTCCCAGGTTGTTGGCATGTTCCGGTTGCATTAACTGCGAAAGTGTCACCTGGGAGGCGCTGATTTTCTTGGCCAGGAGTGGTTGCGGATCATTCGACATCGTTATACGTCCAATAGCGATTCACGAAAAAATTCCAAAACATGACGATGATCACGGCAATCGCCAGGGTGAGATTATCGGCGTAAAAATTAGGCGAGAAGACTGGCAGTTGCACGCTGAGCTGGTTGAAAAATCTTTCCATCGGTGGCTCGAGCAAGGCCAGCAAGGGGACGCGAATCCCCAACCCCATCAGGCTCACCAGGGTGAAAATAGCCAACTGGCGCATAATCGGTTTGGATCGCGAATCGGGGTAGGTCCAGTAGCGATTCCAGGTGAAGTTGCTGGCCACCGCAGCAATGAAGGAGATCGTACCTGCCAGGACAAGTGGAAAATGGAAACCACTGCTCAGCAGGTTCATCACGCCGAAGTCCACTACGGCGCCGATCACACCAACCACGGCAAAACGGAGAAAACGCGTTCGTTCGCGCGGGTTCGAAAGGATCACCGTCATTCTTCTGTCGCAGCCAGCCCCATTTTCTGGGCAAAGTAGGGGATCGTCGCCAGTAAACCGGTTTCCAGGTCAATGGTTGGTGTCCATCCGAGCACCTGAAGGGCGCGGGTGATGTCGGGCTGTCGGCGTTGTGGATCACCCGGCATGCGTTGGTCGGGGATGTAGCGCAGCCCCCCCGGATTATGGGTCAGGCGGTTGATCGCCAGGGCGAATTCCAGGATCGTCGTCTCGGTGGGGTTGCCGATATTGACCGGTTCGTGTTCATCCGACATCAGCAACCTGTAAATCCCATCGATCAGGTCGCTGACGTAGCAGAAGCTGCGGGTTTGCGATCCATCGCCGTAGATGGTCAGTGGCTCGCCAGCCAGGGCTTGTTTGATGAAATTCGGCACAACTCGCCCATCATCCAGGTGCATGCGTGGTCCGTAGGTATTGAAGATTCGCACGATCCGGGTGTCAATCCCGTGGAAACGGTGGTAAGCCATGGTCAGCGCCTCTGCAAAGCGCTTGGCTTCGTCGTAGACCGAGCGCTCACTGGTCGGGTCGACATGTCCCCAGTAGCTTTCCTTCTGGGGATGCTCGAGTGGATCGCCGTAGATCTCGCTGGTTGAGGCCAGCAGGAAGCGGGCCTGGTTTGCCCGGGCCAGGCCCAGTGTGTTGTGGGTGCCCAGCGCGCCGGCTTTCATCGTCTGGATTGGCAGGTTGACATAGCCGCGCGGCGAGTTTACATTCGGGCTGGCCGGCGAGGCAAAATGCAGGATGGCGTCCAGCTTGCCCGGAACGAAGATAAAATTCGACACATCGTGACGGATGAAAGAGAAATTTGGCTCAGCAGCCAGGTGGGCCAGGTTGTCCGGGCTGCCCGTAATGAAATTGTCCATTCCGACGACTACATGACCTTCTGCCAGCAGCCGGTCGCATAGATGGGAGCCAAGAAAGCCGGCTGCGCCAGTGACGAGAATTCGCATGTCTGATTTCCTTTGGTATAATGATCCCTTGGCTGGCAAGGCCTAGCGGGGCCGGCCGGTGACTTGCATGATCCCGCTGTTAATGACAATATTCTCGATGTAAATGTTGTTGGTCAGGGATTTGACGGCCGCCGGAAGGCTTTGGTTAAGCGCGGTTTCGATGTCACTGCGCATGCTTTCGGGCAAAGGCAATGGCCCAACCGTGGCCGAGCCAACCTGGTAAGTCAAACCGCCCTGGCCATCGGGCGAGGCCTGGATCTTCAGGCGCAGCGGCAGGCTCAATCCCTGCTGGTTTACAGTACCAGACAGAATAGCTTCGCCGGCTTCGAGACGAATTTGCAAGTTTTCGATCGGTTGGCCTGGATTGGCGACCAGGGCTTGCTGGACGAGCTGGTTGAGTTGACCCTCGGTCAGGCTGATGGTCACCGATCCTTCAGATGGAACTGGTAGGATGGCGTCTGGTTGGCTGGCGGGAGCTTCCGAAGCTTCGCCATTCGGATTGAGGACGTTGTTCGCGGGCAAATTGCAGGCCAGCGCAGCGATTGCCAGGATCGCCATCATTAAAAAGGCAACACGGAAAGGTTGTTTATTCTTCATGGTTTACTTTCTCATTCGGCGGAGTGTTGACGGATTGCCGTCAACGCCCTGTTGGATTTGAAAACAGATTTTCACGAGCAGAATTTTATCACAGCATGCTAGAGTCCGATCTCTCCGCGAACCAGTTGACTTTGAGCGCCCGCCTAGAAGCGCTGTTATTTGTCGCGCCAGGCGCGGTGACCGCTGCCCAATTGGCCGCCGCCCTGGATATTCCGACCACCGATGTCGAACAAGGCCTGGACGAGCTCGAAGCCGAGTACCTGGCTAACTGGCAAAACCGGGGTTTGCGTTTGCAGCGCCACCGCGGCCGGGTACAGTTGACCACGGCTGGGGAGACTGCTGGCTGGGTGGAGCGCTTTTTAGGTCTGGAGGCCAGCTCCCGGCTCAGCCGGGCTGCCCTCGAGACCCTGGCGATCGTAGCCTACCAGCAGCCGGTGACCCGCCCGCAAATCGAGGCAATTCGCGGCGTGAGCAGCGATGGGGTGAT
>JAYRWF010000099.1:0-1668 GCA_041918195.1 Anaerolineales bacterium | reverse complement strand
GGCCCCGCCGGAGATATTCACCTCACCCTCGCTGTCGCCCAGGAGTCTATCCAGCGCCGGGCCGTTCTCTATGATAAAGATGGCGACTCCCATTACGATACCATTTCGGCCTTTATCAAGTCAGTCCGCGGCTCAGATCCGGATGCTGCCCTCTACTGGTTGGCGAAAATGCTCTACGCCGGCGAAGACCCCCGCTTCATCCTGCGCCGCCTGCTGATTTTATCCGGCGAAGATATCGGCTTAGGCGATCCGCTCGGCCTGGTCGTTGCCAATGCCGCTGCTCAGGCTTTCGAATACGTCGGCTTGCCGGAAGGGATTTATCCAATTGTCGAGGCCACCCTCTACCTGGCCACCGCGCCAAAGTCAAACTCGGCCGGGGCGTACTTCAAAGCCTTCCAAATGATCGAGCAGGAGGGGATTACCCAGGTCCCCCAGCATTTGCAGGATGCCAACCGCGATGCTCGCGCTCTCGGGCATGGCAAGGGTTATCAATATCCCCACGAATCCCCTGATCACTACCTGCCCCAGCAATATCTACCTCGAGCGCTGCTAGGAACCTATTTCTACCAGCCCTCCCAACAGGGCTACGAGGCCGAGGTTAGCGACCGCCTGGCCCGCTGGCGGCAGGCCCAACGCCAGGCCCTCGGGATCGAGCGCAGCGAAGAGCTTCCCGACCTGCCTCATGCCGCCATCCAGGATATCAAGCACAAGCACAAACCCTCTGGAAAAATGGAAAACTAAAGTATGCCAACCATCCTGCTCGTCCGGCACGGCGAAAATGATTACGTTAAAAAAGGCCGCCTGGCAGGCCGTCTGCCAGGCGTCCACCTCAATGACACCGGTCGCCGCCAGGCCGCCTGGCTGGCCGAGAAGCTGAAAGCCACGCCCGTAAAAGCCATCTACAGCAGCCCCCTGGAACGGACCCTGGAAACCGCCCGCCCCTTGGCCGAAGCGCTTAGCCTGGAGATCCAGCCTCGCTTTGGTTTGATCGAGGTCGATTGTGGCGACTGGCAAGACCAAAGCTTAAAGCAGCTAAAACGGTTACAATTGTGGAAAATTGTTCAGGCGAGCCCTTCTTCGTTTACCTTTCCAGGCGGCGAAAGTTTTTTCGCCGCCCAGCAGCGGATTGTCGCTGAGCTTCAATCCATTGCTCGCCAAAGCCAGCCGAAAGACCTCCTGGTCTGTGTCAGCCATTCCGACCCGATTAAGCTGGCTGTGGCCTATTTGATTGGTTTACCGCTTGATTTGTTCCAACGGCTGAACGTCTCGCCAGGTTCGATCACTGCCTTGTCCATCGGTGAAGCGAGCGCCAGCCTGCTTGCCATGAATGTGCAGCCGGACACTGACTATAAATTCTAACCCCGTAGCTCATAGGAGTTCTAATGCCGCCGGTCGATATCGATCTTAACCCCGTTTCCCACCTCACCACCGATGCCCTGGGCCAGCCCGGCAAGCGCGTCTTTTATATCCAGGGCTGGCAGAATGAACGCACAATTACCCTGATCGTTGAAAAGCTCCAGATCCAAACCCTGGCCATGGGTCTCGAGCAGTTCCTGGGAGAGATCAGCCAGCAGTACCCCGATTTGCCCGATGCTTCGGTGGAATATGATGAGCTTAAGATGCACATCGCGCCGCCGGTCGACCCGCTCTTCCGGGTAGGCGAGATGG
>JAYRWF010000098.1:0-8619 GCA_041918195.1 Anaerolineales bacterium | reverse complement strand
GTCATCGTTCAATGACTGGGCTTGCAGTTTTTGCAGCACAGACTGCATTAGCAGCGTATGGCGACGCAGAACAATTAAGGGTGGGAGTTGATCTGCTCCAACCCCAAGGCCCACCTGGCGGATTAACCTACACACTTCATCCCACCATTCCGGCTCTGGCTGATCAGCAACTGCAGCAAGCAGGCTCCACAGCGCTGCTGCCCAGTCGTCGACCAGTCCGGCGGAGATCGCCTGCAAAAAGCCAGGCTGTGCTGCTTCCTCGACTTGCCGGCCTGCCTGGGCAATATCTTTTAATGCCTCCCATTTACTCAGGTGGTGGGAATGCACCTGGCAGGTGACTTGACTTAGATCAGCAAATTCTGCCAGTTTTCCTTCTTGCATCATCCTGGCTGCCATTTTGCTGCAGAATCGTTCTGCGCCTGGGTAGTCAGGTAAATCACCGCTGGCAAGGATCGACTGCTGGATATCGATGAGCTGTTGGAGCGTTGAAGGATCGGGCAAGTGCGAAGAGACCAGCTCAGCCTCTCGTTGGCGGATGTTTTTCAGAGTGTCCGATTGTTCATGATATAGTGTACTGAGTTTCTTCTTCAGCGGCCGAGCTACATCAACCAGGGAAAGGACCGAAGTTGTGTTTACCGGCCACTGAAGCAGGTCAAGGTAATCAGGCTTATTTTCTGTTAGAAAAGTATTGAAGGTGCGGAAAAATTGGGTATAGTCATCGGTTTTTGATAGGCGGCGATCTTTGCTAAAACCATCCGCTTCTAAAAATTGAGCATTTCCCCAATCAATTATGGTTAAACTCGCTGAACGAGGATCCCAGAAAATGTGATCGGTTTTTACATCATTCCATATGATCCCGGATTTTCCATCTGCCTGTCCAATCCCCGTGTAGCTATGGATAGCTTCGAACATGAGTAAGACGCCTACCAGGGCATTGGTAATTACCGGCGCTGGAAATTCATCTGAAGCGCTGGCCCATTGAATAAATGGCCGCAGGTCATCTTCCTGGTTATCTATAGAAAGGTCGCCAAAATGAATTTGACGTTCCAAAGCGCTGATGGCGATCCCGGGAGCCTTTTCGACAACGATAAAAAAGCGGTCGCTAAATTCCGTGCCAGGCTGGCTCCGATCTAAAAGCTCGGGCGCGCGAACCTGGATCCGCGGCAGGTCGGTTTTGCGGGGTAAAATTGGTCGTAATCCTTTAAGTGCTTGAAGAATTCGACCTTCATTTTCTATTTGTGAAGCCTGGCGAATAATCTCACTTGAAAAAGCGCTTTTGCGCGGGCGTTTTAGAATGGCCTGTTTTCGATCGAGCAGCGATTCGACCAGGAAAACTTCTCCTGCATCTCCTTCGCCCAGCCTGGCTAACAGGCTCCAACTCTTAGCTTGTCCGCTTACCGATAGCGTTGTATTCATCTAATGGATCCTTCGACGCCCGATTATACCCTTGAAGACCGGCTTGCAGAATTGATTAAAAAAGTCCCATTTTTTATCGCGATCGCACAAGCGTAGGGTAATCGTATAGTAGCCGTCAAGCAAAAAAGAAACGGCTTTGGTAATATTAGAACTGAAGGGCGACTTCTCTTCTTCTCCTCCTTAGAGAGAGCCGGGGGCGGCGTACCCGGCTCTCGCCGATTCTATAACCCCCCTCCCAAATCCGCATATCGAAAGCAGTCCACCAGGTGATCATTCACCAGGCCGGTAGCCTGCATATGGGCATAGCAAATTGTTGAGCCGATGAACTTGAAGCCTCGCCGGTACAGATCCTTACTCAAGGCGTCAGATTCGCTTGTTTTTGCCGGGATCTCGGCCAGCGTTTTCCAGCTGTTTTGGCGGGCTTTTCCACCCACAAAATCCCAAATGTAAGTATCGAAGCTTCCAAACTCTTCCTGCACTGCCAGGAAGGCGCGTGCATTGCTGATCGCTGCCTGGATCTTCAATCGGTTTCGGATGATCCCTGGGTTGGTCATCAGCTCGGCAATTTTTTGATCATCATAGCGAGCAATGATTTCTGGTTCAAAATTGTCATAGGCCAGGCGGAAATATTGCCGTTTCCGCAGAATGGTGATCCAGCTCAAGCCGGCTTGAGCGCCTTCCAAAATCAAGAATTCAAATAACACGCGGTCATCGTGAATTGGTACGCCCCATTCACGGTCATGATAATCAAGATAGAGTGGGTCGTTTCCAGCCCAGGCACAGCGATTGATCATTGGCTTACCTCGGTGAATTAGGTTTAGGAAAAGGGAAATCTAAAATAACCGTCCCTGCAGGGGAGGCGCGGAATCAGGGCCTGCCCATCGAAAGCGGGCAAGATCGATTCGTCCACGTTCATCGAATTGAATGCCTTCCTCTTCCAGGAGCGTTTTTTGGTGTTCAAAACCTGCTCCAAGAGGAAGGCTGATCTTGCCCTGTGAATTAATTACCCGCTGCCAGGGGACGTCATCAGGGCAGGCAGACATCGCGCCGCCTACCCAGCGCGCTCCATAAGCCAGGTAATCCTTGGGATCCATCCCGGTCGGGTGGGGTATTAGGCTGGCAATTTGTCCATAAGTCGCCACCTGTCCGATAGGGATCTGGCGGACGATATCCCAGACAGCCTGCTTGAACTGAAGAGGGTCAGGGGGAGAAGTAAAACGGGTCATTGTACGTTCCTCCCAGGTTAAATTGGTCAGGAGTGAGATCCGGTTTCATCAAAATACCTGGCTAAGGTAGAACCAATATTTCGGGCAAATTTTTCCTGAACGATTATTCACGATTATAATCCACCTGATATGGATGAGTCATCAAAGAGTGGCGCCAGCCAGATCGCCCGCGCAGCCGGCGTTGTCATGGCGGCTTTTGTTTTAAGCAACCTCATTGGCCTGGTACGCCAGATGCTGGTGTCGCAAGCTTTTGGAACCACCACCGAATTGGACGCTTTCAACGCGGCTGCCACTTATCCCGACTTGATTTTCAGCCTGGTAGCCGGAGGCGCACTGGCCTCAGCTTTTGTACCCACCCTGACTGGCCTGATTACGCGCGGTGAACGGCAGGCTGGGTGGCGGTTGTCATCAGCAATTATCAACCTGATTTTCCTAATCTTATCGATTCTCAGCCTGGTTTCAGCATTCCTGGCGCCCCAAATTGTCAACCTGATCCTGGCGCCTAATAATCCGCCGCAAGTCCAGGAGCTGACAGCTGATTTATTACGAATTCTGCTGATTGCACCGACTATTTTTGGGGTCAGCGGATTGATTATGGGAATATTGAATGCTCACCAGGTTTTCTTGTGGCCCGCCCTGGCGCCCAGTATGCTGTGGATCGGGATGATCATTGGGGTGCTATTCCTGGCCCCAGGTATGGGCATATTTGGCTTGGCCTGGGGGTATGTGCTTGGCGCGCTACTTCACTTTGGAATCCAACTCCCGGGGCTTTTCCGGCTACCAGCCCGCCGCTTTTATCGAACCCTGGGGATAAGTAATGTAGCGGTCCGCGAAGTCGGACGATTGATGGGGCCGCGCTTATTGGGGGTGGCTGCGGTCCAATTAAATTTTGTGGTGAATACCGTCCTGGCTTTTGGGATGGCGGAAGGCAGCCTGGCTGCGCTGAAGTATGCCTGGGCAATCATGACGATGCCGCAGGTTGTGATCGCCCAGGCAATTGCCATCGCAGCTTTGCCCACATTATCAGCTCAGGTTGCTAACGGGAAGCTAAATGAGATGAGCTCCACGCTTGCCTCGACCTTGCGGGGAGTTATCTTGCTGGCATTGCCGGCCAGCCTGGGGTTAATCCTATTACGCATGCCGGTCATCGAGCTGCTCTTCCAGCGCGGGGCTTTTTCCGCCGAATCGACGGAATTGGTCGCCTGGGCATTATTATGGTACACTGCCGGTCTTTTAGGGCACAGCGTGGTGGAAATTCTGTCGCGCGCATTCTATGCTTTGCACGACACAAAGACTCCAGTGCTGATCTCTATCGGAGCAATGGGTTTGAATATTGCCTTCAGCCTGGCTTTCCCGGGCTTGTTCAATCGCCTCGGTTGGTTTCCGTTTGGAGGTCTGGCGTTGGCCAATTCATTGGCAACGGCAATTGAAATGGTCATTTTATGGATCCTTATGCGCCGCCGGTTGGGCAGCTTGCAAGAGTCGTTTATCTTTGTTGGAGCGCTCAAGTCAGGCCTGGCTGGCCTCCTGATGAGCCTGGCCTTGTGGGGCTGGTTGGTAATTACCCAGCAGCAGTCGCCCTGGCTGGTAGGGATTGGTGGGATCCTGATCGGCGGAAGTATTTTCGGTCTCTTGCTCTGGTTGTTGCGGATCCACGAATTGAGGGTTTTTATTCAAGCAATGCAAGCTCGTTTGAAACGGCCTCTTTAGTTGCTGCTCGTGATTGTTTCCGGCATACTAGTACGAAATTGCATTTGATATAGCCTGGCATACAAGCCATTCAGCATCATGAGCTCCGCGTGATTACCTAGCTCAACCACCCGTCCAGCATCCAGGACGGCAATCCGGTTGGCCATATGCACGGTAGATAAGCGGTGGGCGATGATCACCGTGGTCCTACCTATCATCAAGCGATTAAGCGCCTCCTGAACCAATCCCTCCGATTCAGAGTCCAGGCTCGAGGTTGCTTCGTCTAGCAAAAGAATTCGAGGATTTCTGAGAATCGCCCTGGCAATCGCAATCCGTTGGCGCTGACCGCCGGACAGCTTCACCCCGCGTTCGCCTACTAAGGTTTCATACCCTTCGGCTAATCTCAAGATAAATTCCTCAGCATTGGCGGCCTGGGCAGCAGCCTGGATATCCGCTTCGCTGGCTTGCAGGTTGCCATAGCGCAGATTCTCTTGAATGGAGCCTGAAAATAATTGTGTCTCTTGAGGAACCAGTCCGATCTGCCCGCGCAAGGAAGTTAGTGTGACCTCCCGCAAATCCTTCCCGTCCACGAAAATCTGTCCGCTTGTCGGGTCATAAAAACGCGGAATTAAGTTGAATAGAGTGGATTTTCCTGCGCCTGAAGGACCAACCAGGGCCACAACCTCGCCGGATTCAATCGTAAGATTGATTTGGTGTAAGACATGCTGCGCTCCCGGGTATGCAAAGGATACGTCCTTGAAAGTTATTTGGCCTTGAATTTGTGGCAGATTCACAGCGTTTGGATCATCGGCAATTTCTGGATGTGTTTGATTCAACTCAAAGATCCGGTGAGAAGCTCCGGCTGCTTCCTGGAGTTGCGTGTAGAGCGAGGTGAAAGAACCCATCGAGGCCGCTATGTTGATGCCATACACCAGAAAAGCCACCAAAGATCCGGTTGTCAATCGGTTTGCCAGAACCTCCAATCCACCAAACCAGAGGATCAGCGCAATGCTCGCAAATCCTAAGAAAGTCACCAGCGATCCGAAGATAGCTCGCCAGGTTGTTGCCTTCATAGTAGCCAGGAAAGTCCGGTTGATGTTTTCATCATAGCGCTGGACTTCATAACTTTCCCGAGTAAAAGCTTTTACGATTCGGATATTGCTCAAAGCCTCTTCAGCAATTGCAGTGCTGTCAGCGAGCTGGTCCTGGATCAAAGTCGAGAGCTTGCGCAGCCGTGCTCCAAAGATCACTGCAATGGTAATGATGAGCGGGGCAAGGATCAGGATAAAGAGGGTCACACGCCAGTTCAGTATCAGCATTAGCACCAGAGAACCCGTAAATGTCAGCGTTTGGCTGATCACAATGGCGATGTTATTGGTTAAAGCTGTTCGAACGATGGTGACATCTGAAGATAACCGTGAAATCAGTTCGCCAACTCGCCGGTCATTAAAAAATCGAATGCTTAAGGTCTGAATATGACGGTAGGTTTGTGAACGGAGATCGAGTACGATTCTTTCACCTACGAAAGACAGGGAATAAGTCTGAATATAGTAAAAAACGGCTCTGACCAGAAATATCGCGATCAACAGCAAAGTTATTTGACCGAGCTGAAGCTGGCTACCCTTTGCCAGGACGGTATTCACCAGATCCTGGATTATCAACGGGAAAACCAGGCCGATGGCGGAACCTAAGAGCAAACTCAAAGATGCAATCGCCATAGGCTTCCGATAAGGTCTCAAGTAGATTAGAAGCCGGCGGGTTTCATTCAATGACGGGCGTAACTCTCGCGATTGAACAGCCGCGGCAGTCGGGCGAGATGATCTGAGACTGGAGAACATAGCTGGGGCGGCTTAGCTTTCGGGGACGAAATCGGCCAGACCGTTACTGGTAATTTGCTGGACTTTCAACTCTGCCTGGTCCAGCAAGTTTGCACAATGGTTGGCTAAAGCCTGGCCGCGCTCAAATAGCGCCAGGGAAATTTCCAGGTCCAGGCTATTACTTTCCAGCTGCGCAACGATCTGCTCAAGCTGTGAAAAGGCTTGCTCGTAGGTCAACTGGTCGATCGGTTGGTTAGTAGGAAGGGTTTGAGGTTTCATTTTCGTAATTTTAGGCGGAATAATGGTTTTCGGGTGGGAGGTTGTGGATCGGTTGTAGGCGGCTGAGGTAAATACTGCCCAATTAACGAACTTCCAGGCAGATATTCCCAGGCATATTTGTGGAAAGCCTCCGAGCTGATTTGCTGGGTGGTTAGCTCCTGCTCGATTTTTGTGGCGATTTCAGTGTTGTAAATTCGCTGCATGGTTCTCGTACGCGCCATTGATGCGGCTAGATTCGCGAATCCCAACAACGCCAGAACCATTAAGATCCCCATCAAAACAGCAGCCAACCAGGATTTGGTTGCCAGGTAGGTAATGGCTATGAAGAGCATAGCTGGTATCAATCCAGTGGTGCAGCCCAGGTTGAAGGCCTGGGTAGCGCTAGTTTTTCCAGCTTCGTCCAGCTTAAGCTCTGCTTCTTCCAACATCTGGTTGATAGCCTGGTCAGGCCCCTTGGAGAAATCGATTGGCTTTGGAGCAGTAGAGTTCATAGCTTATCCTTGTTGATTGGCAGTGATTTGTTGCACTTTAACGTCAAATTGCCCATCGCTTACCAATATTTCCAGACTTTCGCCCGGATTAACTTGGTGGGTGCTGTGAATGATTAGTCCTTCTTGTGAGCGGACGATCGCGTAACCCCGTTCGAGAATCGCGGCGGGATTTAGAACGGCCAGCCGTTGGGCTGCGCTGTCGAGCCGGGCCCGGTTGAGCTGTAACAAGTGTTGGGTCTGGCGAAAATTCTGGCGGTTGAGATCATCCACGCGTTGCCGGCTGGACCGGATCCGGGCTTGTGGGGAAAGTAGATTGAAGTGGTTTTCTAACCGGGTTAACAGTTGCCGGTATGCCTCGATCCTGCCATCCAGCGCGTACACGATTCTGGAAGAGTATGCATCTAGATTATTTTCCAGTTCGCTACGTTCTGGCGTAGCCAGTTCAGCCGCCGCGGTCGGTGTGGCAGCTCTTAGATCGCTGGCAAAATCTGTAATCGTGAAATCAGTTTCATGGCCAATTCCGCTGATCACAACTGACTGAGAAGCTGCGATCGCACGGACAACGCCTTCGTCGTTAAAAGCCCATAAGTCTTCGATCGAACCGCCGCCGCGCGCAACGATAATGATATCGGGTTTTATCTGCTGGTTGAGCAGCTCCAGGGCTCGCCGGATGCCATTTGGAGCCTCCTCGCCTTGCACCTGGGTTGGCGCCAGGACAACTCTTGCCAGGGGGTACCGCCGTCGAATGGTGTTTAAGATATCACGCACGGCTGCGCCAGTTGGGGAGGTTACTACGCCGATGATCTTGGGCCAGGCAGGGATGGGCCTTTTTCGTTCTGCTGCAAACAACCCTTCAGCTTCCAATCGGTTTTTGAGCCGGATGAATTCCTGGTAAAGCTTTCCCAGCCCAGTAGGCTGGATCAGGTCAGCATACAACTGGTAAGTACCGGCTGTTTCGTAAACGCTGATGCTGCCATGTACTTCGACTGCCTGCCCTTCGCGCGGGATTTCCGCCTGGCGCAAGACCGAGCTGCGCCACATCACACACTTCAGGGCGCTGTTGCTATCTTTCAAGGTGAAATACAGGTGCCCAGAACTGGGTCTGGAGAGGTTTGAGACTTCTCCCTGTACCCAGACATCCTGGAGGGTTTCATCTTGTTCGATCAGCTCGCGGACATGCCGCGTGAGTTGGCTGACGGACAACACAACCGGTTCAAAGAGGGGTAATTGCATCATAGGTCATGAGGATAATCGGCTTTGTTGAAGCTGTCAACTATTCCCCGCTCTTGATTTCTTTGCTACAATTGAAGCAGACTTCTCAATTTTTGGAGCAGCAATTGAATCATCTTTGGTCCCCGTGGCGTATGACTTACATTCAAGATCAGAATAAAGAAGAAGGCTGTGTATTTTGTAAAGCCCTGGAGGCCATCGATGGGCCGCAAAATCTGGTGGTTTTTCGTGGCCATTGGAACTTTGTGATCTTAAACCGGTTTCCGTATACCAGTGGTCACTTAATGGTGGTCCCGAAACAACATGCTGCTTCCTTGGCGGCGCTGGATGTACCTACAATGGCGGAGTTGATGGAGCTTGCCTCATACTCATTAAATGTCCTGTCCAACCTCTACCACCCGCAAGGCTATAACCTGGGCATGAACTTGGGCCAAGTTGCTGGAGCGGGTATTGCTGAGCATATCCATTTAC
>JAYRWF010000097.1:0-2616 GCA_041918195.1 Anaerolineales bacterium | reverse complement strand
ATTGTTGAGGATGTCTCCGCCAGTTATGAGCATTTCAAAGCTCAGGTCCATGGCAGCGGGCAAATCCGCGGCTGGATGGGCGTGCCCCTGCTGTTTGAGGACCGCCTGATCGGCATGCTCACCCTGGATAAATTTGAGGCCGGCTTTTATACCCACGAACACGCCCAACTGGCGCTGGCATTTGCCGCCCAGGCCGCTGCAGCGATTGAAAATGCACGCCGGTTCGAAGAAACCCGCCAGGCCAAAGAAACCGCCGAAGTCCTGCGGGCGGCTAATGTAGAGCTGACTCAAACCTTCAACCTGGAAATGGTCTTTGATACCCTGCTGGACTACCTCTGCCGGCTCATCCCCTATGATTGCGTAAGCATTTTCCTGGTGGAAGACGACGGCGTCCTGGCAGCCAAGGCAGCCGCCGGTTACGAACGCTGGATTGATCCCAGCTTGCCGCTTTCCGTGCGCTTTGAATACCGGTCCATCCCCCACATCAACGCCGTCATCACCGAGCAAAAAAGCCTGATCATCCCGGATGTCAATCAATTTCCCGGCTGGGTGAAGGTGCCCAGCGCGGCGCATGTCCGCAACTGGTTGGCTGTCCCACTGGTAGCCAACGGGACCACCATCGGTCTCTATTCGATGGATAAGACCATTCCGAATTTCTTCACCGAAGAGCACATCCAGATGGCCGAAACCCTGGCCGGGCAGGCCGCGATCGCCATCCAAAATGCGCTCTTGTTCGCCAGCGAGCTGACCGCCCGCCAGCAAGCCGAGAACCAGGCCCGCCAGCTCACCGCCCTGAACCGGGTTGCCCAGGCTGCCACCTCCAGCCTCGACCTGAATAATGTCTTGTTCCTGGCAGCGAACGAGATGGTCCAGTTGATCAACGCCCGCAGCGTCGGTGTTGCACTCTTGAATGAAGACCGTACTGCGGTGGAGGTCGTCGCGTATGCCACAACCAAGGACGAGCCCAGCCCGGTCGGGCTGCAGATTTCCCTGGAGGGCAACACCGCCACCCAAAATGTGATCAAGACCCGCCAGTCGATTGTCATCAGCGATGCCCAAAATACCCCTCTCCAGGATGAAGCCACCCGGCAGGTGATGCGGGCGCGGAATACCCACTGCATCCTGCTTACTCCGCTGCTGGCGCGTGGTCAGGTCATTGGGACGATCGGGCCGGACCTGGACGACCCGACACGAGTTTTCAACCCTGAAGAAGTACAATTGGCGGAGACCATCGCCAGCCAGATGGCCGGGGCAATCGATAATGCTCGCCTCTTCCACCAGGCGCAGGTAGCCCAGACGAACGCCGAAGCCGCCAACCTGGCCAAAAGTGGTTTCCTCTCGAATGTCAGCCATGAGTTGCGGACTCCGCTTACCTCAATCATCGGTTTTGCCAGGATGGCGCTGAAAGACCTGCAAGAACGCGTCTTCCCAAATGTTGCCAGCGAAGACCGCAAAGTAAAACGGGCGGTCAGCCAGGTCGATGAGAGCCTTGGA
The DNA here is from genome assembly GCA_041918195.1 of Anaerolineales bacterium. GTDB lineage: Bacteria > Chloroflexota > Anaerolineae > Anaerolineales > UBA4823 > CAZAGA01. Next base: position 1,122 of record JAYRWF010000097.1, on the reverse strand, counting down.
ATTATCATCGCCGAAGGAGACCGGCTGACCAGCCTGATCAACAACCTGCTCGACCTGGCCAAGATCGAAGCCGGGAAAGTGGAATGGAAGAACGAGCCCCTCCGGCTGGAGGAGGTGATTGAACGCGCCACGAATGCCACGGCTGCGCTGGTCTCCCAAAAGGAGTTGGCCTTGATCCGCCAGATCGAGCCGGAACTGCCTCAGGTCATAGGCGACCGCGATCGTCTCATCCAGGTCGTCATCAACCTGATTTCCAATGCGGTGAAGTTCACCCCGCGCGGGACGGTCACTTGCCGGGCGCAGCGGTCGAACGATGAGCTCATTTTCAGCGTGATCGATTCGGGGATCGGCATTTCTCCCGAAGATCAACCGAAAGTATTCGAAAAGTTCAAGCAGGTCGGCGACACACTGACTGAAAAGCCCCAGGGTACTGGCTTGGGGCTGCCAATTTGCAAAGAAATCATTGAGCACCATGGCGGGCGGATTTGGGTAGAAAGTGAAGTGGGTAAGGGCAGCACGTTTTCATTCAGCCTGCCAGTACCTACCAATCCGGTTCGCGCGCAGGAGTATACAGCCTGATGGATAAGAAAATTTTGATCGTCGATGATGAGCCTCATTTGCGTTTGCTGATATCTCGCGCCTTGCAGGATTTGGAGGACGAAGGCGTGGAGCTCTTGATCGCTAATGACGGCGAGGCTGGCCTGGAGCTGATCCAGGAGGAGCGACCACAGCTTGTTTTCCTGGATGTCATGATGCCCAAGAAGAATGGTTTCGAGGTTTGCAACATCGTCAAGAATGAGCTGAAGATCAGCGACATCTACATCATCCTGCTCACCGCCAAGGGGCAGGAAGTCGATGTTCAGCATGGTCAGCAGGTCGGTGCGAACCTTTACTTGACCAAGCCTTTCGACCCGGATGATTTGCTGGCCCGGGCCAGGTCAATCCTGGGATTTGACGAATGACCATCACGATCAAAAGACTGCTGAGCCAAAAGCGGCGCGTGGTGACCGAATTACTCGCCGAAACCAGCGCTACCCTGGGGAGCACCATCTGCATCCAGGATGCGAACGGAGTCGCCCTTCTCGGCGAGCCGCCAACCGCCGAGTACGAAAAATTTGCCAT
>JAYRWF010000096.1:0-3223 GCA_041918195.1 Anaerolineales bacterium | reverse complement strand
GGTGGGTGCGACCGGACTTGATCACGTCATCAAACTCGAGCGCTTTGGCAGACAGGGTAGCGGAAAGGTCATCGACGGCAGCGAGCAGCTCATCGAGACGCCAGAGGGCGCCGAGGCGGATGGCGGTGGGGATGACATCGTTGGTCGATTGGGCCAGGTTGACGTGATCATTGGGGTGGACGCGGTACTCGCCGAGGGCGCCGCCGAGGAGCTGGGTGGCGCGATTGGCGATGACTTCGTTGACATTCATGTGGTGACTGGTGCCGGCGCCGGCCTGGAAAGGATCGACGACGAACTGGTCGTCCCAGCGGCCGTCGATGACTTCCTGGGCGGCCTGGACGATGGCGGCGGCGCGCTCAGAGTCGAGCAAGCAGAGTTCCCGGTTGACTTCGGCAGCAGCACGCTTGATGACGGCGACAGACCAAATGAAGGCGCGCCAGGGGCGCAAGCCGGAGATGGGGAAGTTGAGCACAGCACGCTGGGTCTGGACGCCGTAGAGGGCGGCGGCTGGGACGGGCAGGGGGCCGAGGGAGTCGGATTCGAGGCGGGTGTTGGTCATAGGCGGGAGGGGTGGGGTCAGGGTTGAGGTTGTTTACGGCTATTATAGCAGATGAGCGAGAGAGGCCTGATACAGGCGTCCGTTGACAGAACCGGATAGCCCGGGATGCGGGGGATTCAGGCTTAAAAAGAGGAACGACTAAAACGAAGAGGAACGACTCGGATTACGGGAGAGAGGGAAAGTCGGAGGTTTGAAGCGGGTGGAGGAAAAGCCAGCCTGGCGGGCGTCGTGGTTGCAACGGAGGCGGCTGGGTGAAGGCCCTGGTGTGGTCATAGGATTATTATATCGAACTTTCGTTCTATTTTCAAGGGGTCGGGCTTTTTAAGGTTCACCAAGGATAAACTCAGATATTGCCAGCCTACTTGTGCATCTTAGACGATTTCGGAATGATCGCGGAAGGCCAAGCAGCGGCTCAATTCGATCTAGTACGGAGAGGGCTACCTGCTGAAAGCCAGGGCCTGTTCGGCAGCGGTAGCGCAGTTGAAAACCTAGGCGGCTTGAGCGTCCAACTCATCCCCCTCGACCAGGCCCGGTTTTGGACTGAATGCTGGCAAAAGCTGGAAGGCGAGGGCAAGCAGACATCGAAGCAGACCGAGTGTATTCCTCCGATACGCTGGACAGCGCGTTGGGCGAGAGGCTGCCCAACCCGTGAGGAAGACCAGTGCGAAGGCAGCCCTTTCTAATAGCCCGTTTCGTCACCTTGAACCTGATCGATAATCGCTGGCGCGGCGCTAGCGCCGAGCAATTCAGCGCCGGCATCCAGCAGCGCAACGGCTTTGGAATAGCTGTTCACTTTTCCGGAGGCCTTCACCTTCGCCTGGATGGCGATGGCGCGGATCATGCCAATGTTTTCGAGACTGGCCGGCTCTGAGCCAGGCCCCCAACCACTGGAGTTTTTGATCCAGGGCATACCGGCCTCATCGAGCAAGCGCACTGCCAGCCGGCGCTGCTCCGGGTCTTTGATGTAGCCCAGCTCCAGCATGGCTTTGATCGGCATACCCTGCCCAGCGCGAACCACCTCGGCCGCCTCTTTTTGGAATTCCGCGTGCATACCCGAAAGAAAGAAGCCCATGTTGGGGGCATAATCTACCTCGTCAGCGCCCAGAGCACGGCATTCCCGAATCAGGGAGGTCTTGGCGTCCAGGCTTTCGTGCCCAGTGCCCAGGCCAATGCAGGTAGCGACATAAATCCCTGAGCCCTGTAATACTTGTCGCGCCAGGGGAACCCAGCACATCGAGATCATCGCCGCATGAAAATTATATTTAAGGGTTGTTTCCAGATGGGCAACCAGATCCGAATAGGTGGCTTCGGGTAGGACATTTGTAAATTGGATATGCTTGGCCAGTTGCTGGCGGGTGAGCGATTTTGCGGACACGAAAACCTCCGGGGATGGATCAAATTTGCTATATTAGGAACTTATTGATGTATTTTGCTTGACTTTTTGAAAATATTGACTATAATTTGAGTGGACGTCTATAGACAACTATAAACAACAATGGATATCTTGTCAATGGTAAATAGGGTAAGACTATGCCAGAGATTGAACGATCCGGACCCAAACTCATTTATCAACAAATTGTTGACTGGATGCGCAATCAGATCTCAACTGGAATCTGGCCCGAGCATTATCGCCTGCCATCGGAACTGGAGCTGGCCGCCAATTTCAGCGTGAGCCGGGGGACGATCCGAAAAGCCATCAACCAACTCACGTCAGAAAGATACCTGGTGACCATCCACGGTCGGGGGACATTTGTTGAATCAACCGTCATCGAACAACCACTGGCCGAGCAATTAATCGCATTTTCAGAGGCGCTGATCAGTAAAAATATCAGCTACCAAACCCAAGTTCTTCACCAGAAAATAGAAGTCCCCCCCCAGCGGATTGCCTCGCTACTCTCACTCCCGGCTGATGCTCCGGCGTTGATCCTGGAAAGGGTTCGATCGGTCGGATCCAAGCCCGTCATTTACCTGATTAACTATGTGATCATCGATCAAACCCCGGGCATCGAAAACGTAGATTTCACCCGCTACCGGCTGTTTCAGACCCTGGAAGAACGCTATGGGCTCATCCTGGGCTGGGGGCAACGCACCTTCCAGGCAATGTCATCCGATGAAGAGATTGCCGAAAAATTGGGCATTAATGTCTGCGATCCGATTATGTATATGGAACAAATCATTTATTTGCCCAATGGATCGCCGATCGAGTTTTCGCAGATCTGGCTGCCCGGAAACAGCTTCCGCCTTTCGTCCATTGTCAAACGCAGCGGGAAACGAGATCTCGATCAGGACATGATCGTTTTCGATCCGAGCGCAAAATAATCCCGATCCCCAACCAAGCCATAAAGGAGTAACCCGCTATGGGTGCAGCATATTCTGATCACGAAATCGTGGAAAATGCACAATCAAAAAAATCGCCTGCCATCACACTCCGGAAGATCTTATCTTCGCGTGAAACGGGCGTTTTTATTGCCTTAGTTTTGATGAGCATTTTCCTGACTTTTGCTTCCCCCAATTTCCTGACTGTAAAGAATCTGCTGAACATTGGTCGCCAGGTTTCCCTGCTGGGAATCATGGCTGTCGGGATGACATTTGTGCTGATCGCCAAGGAGATCGATTTATCGATTGGGTCAATTTATGCCCTGGTTGGACTGAGCGTGGGGATGC
>JAYRWF010000095.1:0-4608 GCA_041918195.1 Anaerolineales bacterium | reverse complement strand
TGTAGGATGCTCTGGTTGATTGCTTCTGCGGTCTCAGGCGCGATCAGACCACGTCCAATTCCCGCCTGGTTTGAAACCAACACAACCTGGAAACGCGAGCGGGCCAGGCAGGCCAGGCCCTCCAGCGCACCGGGCAGAAATTCGACTTGCTGCCAGGCGCGCACATAGTCGGGGCGGTTCTCGATAATTACGCCATCCCGGTCAAGGAATACGGCTGATTGCATGCCGGTATTATACCTGGACCTGCGGCCAGGTTTGGCACTTGACCGGGCTAGATATTTTAGATAAAATTCATCAATATCCTAAATGTAGTTTGTCCTGCGGAGAAATCGATGAGCGATGTAATAAAAGAAAGCTCAATTCAGGAAAATATGGGCGCCCGCCTGACCTTGAAAGTTGGCCGGGCGAATTTTCCCAATGCTGATGAGATCGTTCGCCAGGGGCTATTGGAAGCGCCGCGTTCGCCCCAGGCAGTGGATATTCTCTTGGTCAACCCTCCCACCCCGGATGGTGGGTATTGGATTCGCACCCAGCATCGGGTGGGACGCCGGACGCGCGAGAACATGGTCTGGCCACAGGTTTCCCTGGCTCAGATGGCCGCCCTGCTCCATCCCGTCTACACCTTGAAGATCATTGATGCCAACGCCGAGCGGATTGGCTGGCCCGAGTTTACCCGCCTGCTCGATCAATACCAACCAAAATACTATCTCTCCCAGCTCACCGCCCCAACCCTGGAAAACGATATGTATGGGGTTTTCCTGGCCAAGGCGCGTGGAGCGACAACGATTGTTTTCGGTACGCATGTCACGCCCATCCCACGTGAGACCTTGCGTCCTTACCCGGTGCTTGATTTAGCCCTGGTTGGCGAACCGGATCTTACAATTCGCGACCTATTGGACCATCTGGAGAATAAAATTGATCAGCGCTCTGCAGAAATCCAGCGCATTTTTGCTAACCATGATCCCCAGTACAAACCATCCTTCAACCCTGATGGCAGTGTAAACCTGCAAGGCATCAAAGGCCTGGCCTGGCGCAAGGGCTCAGAGATCATGCTCAACTTGCCCCGGCCATTTATTAACAGCCTGGACGACCTGCCGATTCCTCTCCACGATTTACTTCCCTTGCAAAAGTATCGCATGCCTTATATTCGTGGGCCGTTTACTTTCATAGTGACCAGCCGCGGCTGTCCAGCCGGCTGCACCTATTGCATCAAGCATGTCAGCTATCAGTATGCCACCCGGGTCCGTTCGCCGAGACTGATTATGGAAGAGATGTGGCAGCTTAAAAAGCTGGGGATTAACAACATTCATATGTATTCAGACCTGTTTACCGTCAGTCGCGAGCAGGTAATGGAATTGTGCCAGCGCATGATTGACGAGAACATCCAACTGAAGTGGATGAGCAATAGCCGGGTCGATTTCGTTGACGAGGAAATGCTTCAACTGATGGGCAAGGCTGGTTGCCGGTTGATTTCCTGGGGGATTGAGAGCGGTAACGAGCAAATTCTGAAGCACGCTCGGAAAGGCGCTTATCCAGAAAAGGCCGAGCGGGCATTGCGTTGGGCCAAGCAGGCCGGCATTATGAATTGGGGTTACTTCATCATCGGCTTGCCCGGTGAAACCGAACAAACTATTCAGGATACGATCAAGTTTGCCAAAAAGCTACCGCTGGATATTGCTTTATTCCACGTAGCTGCGCCTTATCCTGGCACGCCATTCTTCTTCGAAGTTGTTAAAGAAGGTTGGTTCCGTAATGGGACGCGTTGGGAGCAAGTCGATATGGATAAAGGTACAGTGCTAGATTATCCCAACCTGTCGGCTGAGCGATTGCTTTACTGGCAAAAGCGAGCTTTTCGCGAATGGGCTTTCCGCCCTGGCCCGGCTTTCACCTATCTCAAGATGTTGCTTTACGATCCGTCGACCTTGAAATCAGCGCTGAGCGTCGGTTTCCAGCATCTGAATTGGTTATCGAAAGCTGATAGCGGCGCACCCATCGGCAATTAGCTTTTCTCAAAAAAAGAGCACACCCCTGCGACCAGGGGTGTGCTCTTTTTTTGATTTACTTTCGCCGGTTTTCCAGAGTGCGGGAGAGAATTTTCTCCATCTCATCCTGGTGGACAGCGCCCTTTTTGGTTTTGGTGGTGGTTTCTTCCACTCGCTCGCCGGAGCGCTCCATTGCTTCCCGGAATGCGATTTCCATCGCAGTCGGTACGGGCGGCTCTTTGGGTTCCTCTTCGGCGGGGGTAGGCTTAGCAGCCTCTTTGTTGCTGCGTGCCGGTCTTTCCTCTTTGATCTTGGGGATCTTAACCGGCGGTTCTTCCAGGGCTTTCATACTGAGTTTGATTTGCTTTTTCTGGCGATCAACATTGAGCACTTTTACCTCGACCTCGTCGCCGTCTTTAACAGCATCGCCGGGGGTTTTGATGTAATCGTGGGTGATCTCGCTGATGTGCACCAGGCCAGGGCGTTCGGCGCCGATGTCAACGAACACGCCAAATTTTTCGATGCGGACGACTTTGCCCTTCACTACCATATCGGCTTCAATCTCGCGCCATTCAAGGCCGATCGGCTCGATCATGGTCAGCTCGATGCGATTTTTCTTGGGGAAAACTCGCCGGACCCAGACATCGACCTTCTGGCCTTCTTTGACCATGTCCTCGACGCGATTAACAGGTTCGCTGGAAAGCTGCGAGATGTGGATGACCCCCGGGAAAGGAAGGCCAATCTCGACTACCGCGCCAGCCAGGGTGGTCTTGACCACCGTTCCGGTGAAACGCATCTTTCGCTTGAGATCATTCAGGTCAGTGATTTCAGTTGTTTCAGGGGCTACTGGATTAATTTCCATAGCGCATACTCCATACACAAGATAATGGCAAACCGCCACAAGGGCGGAGACAGTTTTTACAGGCGGATTGTGCCTAAACCCGCGAAGTTGGATTATACCCCTAAACCCTGAATTGTCAAAGATGCCAAAATGAGAAAAAAGTTAGTGGCATTACCGTCATGAATTATTGACAGCTTTCTCCCTCAATGCTAATATCAATTGTAAAATCCTGGGGAAAATGTAAAGACAATGAAACGACCGTTTGCAGTTTGCCTGGCATTGTTGTTCATCTGGATGGTCTACCCATTAATGGCTGGCCTGGGTCAGTCCCTGGTAGGTCTTTACCTGCCGTTGGTGCGGAAAAACTGGCCACCGCCCACGCCGACCCCATTGCCTGCTCGCCTGGTGATCAGCGAATTCGTTTATGATCCCTCCCAGCCAGAACCGGATGGCGAGTGGGTTGAGATTTACAATGCCGGCGGCTCACCGGTTGGGCTTGGGGGCTATAAATTTGGGGATGAGGAGCAGCGTGGCGGAAAAGAAGGTATGCTTCGATTCCCGGATGGTTTGACGGTCGCGCCTGGGCAGGTGGTAGTGATTGCGAACTCAGCAGCCGCCTTCCGGGCATTCTACGGCTTTTCCCCGGATTACGAAATGCGCGACACTGATTTACAGGTTCCGAACTTGGAGAAGTACTCGAGTTGGTCGAGCGGTAATGTCGAACTGGAGAACCTGGGTGATGAGCTGCTGCTGCTGGACCCAGCCGACCAGACCATTGATTCTCTCTCGTGGGGCAGTTCGGTTTTTGTCTTTTATCCTTCAATTCCTAAAGTGGATGAAGGTTCTTCGCTGGAGCGCAGCCCGGCATACCTAGACACGGACAGCGCCAGTGATTGGCTGGAACGTAATCCGCCGCAACCCGGCGAGGTGGACCGGCGCACTCCTACCCCGACAATTACCCGGACGCCAAGCCCCACCCTTAGCCCAACCCCCAGTCTCACCCCTACCCAGACTCCAACCAATTCGCCTACTTTAACCGTTACACCCACGAAAACGCCGACCATTACTCAGACGCTAGACCCAACCATTTCTCCTACCGTAACAGAGACGCCTTCTCCAACACTTAGCCCGACCTCCTCGTCGACACCTACCCATACCCTGACTGCAACCTCAACATCCACGCCCACACCTACCCAGACGCGCACCTCGTCGCCTACCCCCAGCGCGACACCCACCCCGACATCTGGTCCGACGGCTACCTTCACCCCCACCCCACAGCCCACCCCGTTTGAAGGGCGGTTGTTAATCAGCGAGCTGCTCTATGATCCTGCGATGGCTGAGCCAGATAGCGAGTGGATTGAGATTGTTAACCTGGGCGGCAGTTCGGTTGAACTGACCGGATATAAAATTGGCGATGAGGAAACGAAAGGCCAGGCGGAGGGCATGCACCAGTTTCCATCCGGTAGTTGGATTGTTCCTGGCCAGGTGGTGGTGATCGCCAACCGGGCTTCTGCTTTCCGAGCCCAGTTTGGTTTTGGGCCGGATTTTGAACTGGTGGAGAGCGAGTCCGGCGTGCCGAACATGCTCATATACAGCGCCTGGAGTAGTGGTACAGCTTACTATGGAAATACTGAAGATGAGGCGCTGCTACTTGGTCCAGACGATCAACTGGTGGATGCTCTCTCATATGGCGGCTCAACCTGGGCTTTCAGTCCTTCGGTTGCCGGGGTGAAAGAGGGTTATTCCTTGGATCGACGGCCGGCTTACCTGGATACAGACAGCGCT
>JAYRWF010000094.1:0-1757 GCA_041918195.1 Anaerolineales bacterium | reverse complement strand
CTTATTTTTGAGCGACGACCAGGCAGCTACCACCAAATGGCAGCCGGTTCCAGCGCCGCAGTAGTTTAAGTTCATGCTTCAAGAAGAAATCGAGCACTGAATTTGCGTGTGCCGAGCCAGGCTTTAATTCCGATTCGATCTTTTCCAAATCGCCCTGCCTACGCCAACCCAGTCTGCTGGGCAGTGTGCGGAAGAGCAGGATTGGCAGCGGCAGGGTTATAAAAATGTAGGTGGCGAATTCGATTTTATAGCCGCTCTGGCGCAGGCGGTCAACCAATCCGTTCAGGCGGTAGCGCCGGTAATGCTGGGCGAAATCGTCTTCAATTGACCAAAGCGATTGGTAGGCTGGCACCGTTAAATACAACCGTCCTGTGGGGGCTAACAGTTTGTAGATTTCCTTCAAAAATGCCAGGTCATCCGGAATGTGTTCCAACACATCGAACATACCCACAGCAGGCAGACTGCCTGGTAAAAAGCCAGCGTCATTCAGCCCGGCGCAAACCAACTGATTGATCCCCCGCTTGCGGGCGTTCAAAATTCCCTCTATTCCTGGTTCCACCAGGACAGTTTCGATCCCCGCTTCACCGATTGCTTTTGCGACGAACCCATTGCCACCGCCGATGTCAAACAGAGGCTGCCCCGGTGGATAGCGACGCAGCGCCTCCAGAATGAAGGAGTTGCGATGGTTGAACCAAAATGAGCCCTCCTCGACCCGGAAGCAGAAGGCGTTTCCTTCTTCCGGGTAATCGATCGGGGACTGATTGCAGGCATACCAGATCCCATCGGCGCGCTGTTCCAGGTTGGTAGTAATTGAAGTTAAATCCAGCATCATGGCGGCGACCCGGGCTATTTTACCGCCTTTCAGGGAAGTTATGGTTGCCAAATCACCAGGATGTAAATCGAGGCCGATGTCTCGGATAATCCATTCCCCTGGGCTTCACCGGGCATACGCCAACCGCAAGTTTCGAGTACGATCAGCGGTCGATCTGGACGGAGGAATGCTTCCAGTTCGGGGGCATATTGGGCAGCGAAATTTAATGCCTGGCTGGCTGGAGTTTGTAGATATTCTCTGACCAACTCGGCCGGCAGTCGAATTGCCGCGGCGACCTCCAGACCGCTGATCTCCTCGCCGGCCTGGCTGATGCGCACCGGGCTGCCGGTTAATTGGCGCAGGTTTTTCAACACCCGGCGCAGTGGTAAGCCAGCCTGGTTGTATCCCGTGCCCTCCAGGGCGTGTCTTAGTGGCTGTGCTTCGCCACCAACCCCGGAGTGAATCGTGACCAGGCTGACCGGTACAGAGCCAGGGGCCTGGTAGGTGTTGACGCAAGCCGTTCCGGCACCGAACAGGCATTCGGCGCCCACCCGGAAGGACAGCTGGATTGGATCTCCACTATTCACCTGTGTGCCGTCCGGTTTTATCCGCAGATGGATGACGGGTTGGCCAGCGTGCAACTTGAGTCCAGGATAACCTTCCCCTGCCCAGGTTGAGACCGGCGCCTGGGGAGTAGGTTGCGCCATAAGCGGGATTGGCGAGGGGTGAACCGGTTGGAACGGTGTTGGGCTGGGAAGCATGGCATTCATCCCAGGCGCCCAGATTGGGTCAAAGCCGCCGCCGCCCGGTTTAGGCCGCCGGGTTGGGACCGCGGTCGGAGATGGCATCCGTGTCGGCGTCGCGCTGGACGCCAGGGTACTGGTCGGGGTCAGGGTGGGTGTTGAGGTCTCTGTTGGGGTTACTGTCGGTGTGTGGGTAGGGGTAG
>JAYRWF010000093.1:0-1533 GCA_041918195.1 Anaerolineales bacterium | reverse complement strand
TAAAGTTCATGCTGGTATCCTTCCACTCCCGGGCTTGCTCGATCTGCTGTTCCAGGAACGCCAATCCGCCTTGGTAATCTCCGGTCTGGATATACACATAATACACATAGTTCGCCAGCAGCATGGCGACGGTGAAATCGTTCCCGATCCCCTGGGCAATCTCTAACCCTTTCAAGAAATAGCTGCGCGCTTCTTCCAGGCGCCCCAACTCGACCAGTGCACCGCCGATTGCGTTCAATGCGTTGCATTCCTCCGTCCGGTCGCCGACCTGGCGGTGGATTTCGAGCGCCTCCAGGTACAGCTCGAACGCTTTGGCGTGCTGGTCCTGGTGGGCGTAGGCGATGCCCAGGCGGCGCAGGCTAGTGCCCTCTTTGCGGCGGTCTTTGGCTTGCCGGCTGAGCTGGACTGCTTCTTCAGCCAACTTCTGTCCCTGTTGGTGATCGCCTAGGTTGGTGTAAAGCAGCGCCTCGAGGTAAAGGCAGCTAATCATTTCACCGGTCTGGCCAGCCAATTTGAAATTGTCATACGCCTGGTCCAGGTACAGGATGCCGTGGCGCAGGTCGCCATCCCGCCAGGTGGTTGTCGCCAGGCGATACTGGGCCTGGGCCAGGTAAAGTGGGTCGCCCAACTTACTGGCCAGGTCGAGCGCGGCCTGGGCTGGCTGGCGGGCGGCGGTGAAATCGGTGTTGGAATGATAGTCGACCCAGGCGATCAAAGCCCGCAAGCGCAGCCGGTCGTCATTCAACCCTTCGGCGATCGTTTGCAAGGCCTGGATGTCTTTATGCTGCAGCTCGCGCTGGGCGACCAGGTCATAGACCTTGACCCGCGCCGCCAGCAGTTCAAAACACTCCTGGCTGGGTGATTCGCAAAATTCGAGCGCCCGGCTGTACTGGCGGATGGCGTCTTCGTTGGCATAGCGCGCTTCGGCGCGCTCCCCGGCCTGGGTCAGGTAATAGCGAGCTTTTTCCTGGGTTTCGGCCAGGCTATACTGGTAGGCCAGCGCTTCCAGGTCATTCGGGCGCAGCCTTTCGATCACCTCGGCAGCCTGGCGGTGCAATCGGCGGCGGCGCAGCCCGCTCAGGCTATCCACCAGGGTCATCGGGATCAGGGCATGCACAAAGCGGAAGGTTCCGCCCTTTGCCCCGCTAATGTCCTCAATTAATTGTGCTTGCAGGGCCTGTTCCAGGGCAGAGATCAGAGCTTCTTCTTTTTGCTCGCAAGCTGCTGCCAGCAGCTCGTAGTCGAACTCGCGGCCCAGGATCGCAGCCAGGCGCAACACATCCTGGCTTTCCACTGGCAGCTTGCTCAGGCGGGCCTGGATGGTGATCCGGATGCTCTGCGGTACCTCCAGGGCATCCAGTCTCGCCTGGCTCCAACTACCGCCTGAAAAATCGAGCTTTCCGCTCTCTACCAACGCCTTGCAGACTTCTTCGATGTAAAAGGGATTGCCTTCAGTTTCCTGGTAGATCCGGTCGAGAAATTCCTGCGGCGTCGGCTCGCCAAGCAGGGCGGTCAGCAGCTTGTCGGTTGCCT
>JAYRWF010000092.1:0-3573 GCA_041918195.1 Anaerolineales bacterium | reverse complement strand
CAGAACCAGGTCGTGATCTTAGGAATGCCGATCATGCCTCGAGCGCCCTTCATTTCTTCGAAACCGAGCAGGGTATCTGAGTTGTCCAGTAGAACCTTCACGATAATTGTCAGGCCGAGAGTGGCAATACCGAAGTAGTCTGAGCCTAAGGTCAGGACTGGTAGGCCAAAGAGAAAGCTGATCTCGGCTGCCACCAGGCCGCCCATCAGGATAGAGAACACGTACACAACGGACATGGATCCATTCGCTGGCAGGATCGATAGGATCCCATCGAAGGCTGGTGCGATTGCTGCACCCAGGTAAACGCCAGCTACGGCCAAACCCAGGACAGCCACAATATAAATGGCAAATGCCGAGAGGGCATCCAGGCCGCGGATGCGGCTAAGTAGTTTGCGTAGGAGCAGGATCGCCAGGCCGGTTAACAGGACAACAGAAAGGACGACGGTCAGCCCTAGGGAGCTTTGTTCATTATTCCAGCGGTAGGTAATATCGGCCGCTGTGTATGCGCCAATTGCATAAAATCCCCATTGGCCCAAGGAAAACTGGCCATTAAAACCATAGATCAGGTTTAAGCCAAGGGCGACAATCGCATAGACTGAACCCAAGCGAATAATCGTGGACCAGAAATCATTCAGATAACCGGTGCTAATCATGATCTGGACGATCAAAAATAGCATCAGCGTCCCACCGAAGAACAATAATTTGTCGCGAGGAATTTTCTTCATATGCTGCTCCGCTTATGCTTTCTCAGTGGTGGGCTCGCCGAAAATGCCGGTTGGCCGGACTAGCAGTACCAGCACCAGGATGGTGAAGGCGACTGCATCGCGCATGGGAGACGAGATATATGCTGCGCTAAGGTTTTCAGCCTGGCCGATGATCAAAGCACCGATTAGCGCCCCAGGAATACTGCCAATCCCACCTAACACCGCCGCAACGAAAGCTTTCAAGCCGGGCAGGATGCCCATGACGAAGTAAACCTGGTTGTAGGCGGTGGCGAAAAGCACCCCGGCTGCGCCAGCCAGCGAGGCGCCGATCGCGAAGGTGATCGAGATGACGCCGTCCACGTTGATGCCCATCAATCGTGATGTGGGTTTGTCATACGCGGAAGCGCGCATGGCTTTGCCGATCCGAGTTTGGCGCACAATATAATTGAGCAGTAGCACCAGCAGGATCGAGACAATGATAATGATCACCATAATATTGGTAATCAAGATCGAGTTGTCCGGTGCCGGAGTGGCTGCTGAAACTTTCGTCAGTCCCTCTCCGCTGATCGCCCAGGTCTGCACCGGGAACGGCCGTTTATAGGTCACGAAGTTCGATGTGTAGACAAATGGTAAGGCGCCGAAGTATTCCAGGAAGAAGGACACGCCGATGGCAGTGATCAAGGCAGAGATACGTGGGGCTGTCCGCAAGGGTTTGTAGGCAATCCGCTCGATGATAAAAGCCAGTATTGCGCAGGTGATCATCGAAAGCAAGATCACCGTTGTCACGCCAATCAGGATGCTTAACCATTCGGGGATCGACGGAAAGAGCTTGCTGGGCCATGTATTCAAGCCAAAACGGGCAATTGCGAAAAAACTGGTGAATGCGCCGACCATGAATACATCGCCATGGGCAAAGTTGATCAAGCGCACGATGCCATACACCATGGTGTAGCCCAGGGCGATCAAGGCATAAACAAAACCTAATTGCAGACCATTGACTACCTGTTGGGTGAACAGGATCCAGTTGTCGCGAATAGGGTTGATAATCAGGAAAATAAGCGCAAAGATTGCGATGACGAGCAAGAATATCCGTCCGATCCAGCGCTTGCGGATCACGGTTTCAAAGAAGGACGTTCGAGGGGTTGCAGCAGCCGTAGCTCTCATAATCACCTCGGTGTGATTTTTTAATATGATTTCGCGGTTGTAGTGCATCCGCGAAAATCTTTGGTCAGTAGCCAGGGATAAAGGAGGGGGCGGCCTTTAAGGCCGCCCCCAAAAGATAATGGTCGATTATGGTGCAACCGAACCAACGGCTGCCTTTGCTCCGCCAGCTACGCCGACAACAACCGCATTCTTAATTGGGTTGTGGGAGGCGTCATACTTGACGGTACCAGAGACAACCGGGAAGGTGCCGGATTCCAAAGCAGTTTTTACGGCTGCAGTGTCTTCTGTACCAGCAGCCTGGATCGCCTGGAACAAGATGTTGGCTGCATCATAGCCCAGGGTCGCCAGGGCATCGGGGACCTTGGGGCTGCCATCATCGTTCTTGTAGGCAGCGCCATAGCGCTCGAGCCAGGCGCTAACTTCGGGGCGAGGATCGCTGGCGTCGTAGTGGTTGGAGTAGAAGCCACCCTCGGCCGCTGCGACATCCAGGTCGGAGGAATCCCAACCATCACCACCCATCATCACTGCGGTCACGCCCAATTGCTTGGCCTGTGCGCCGACCAGGTTGACGATATTGTAATAGTCAGGCAGGTAAAGTACTTCAGCGCCGCTGTCCTTGGCCTTGGTCAGGATCGCCGAGAAGTCAGTGTCGGTGCTGACATAGGTCTCTTTGCCGAGCACCTGGCCGCCCAAATCGGTGAAGGCTGTCTCAAAGGCTTCTGCCAGGCCGACGGTATAGTCGTTGCCCTGGTCGTACATCAAGAAGGCAGTCTTGTAGCCCTTCTCGCTGGCAAACTTGGCCATTACCAACCCCTGGAACGGGTCGATGAAGCAAGCGCGGAAGATGTAATCCTTGGTGGCGCCATCACCGGCAACCGTGAGGGATGGGTTGGTGGAGGTCGGGCTGATCTGGATCACGCCAGCAGGATTGGCGACTTCCGAGATCGGGATTGAAGACTTGGAGCAGACTTCGCCAATGATGTACTTAACACCATCCTGATTGATGACCTTGTTGGCAGCGTTAACGCCCGGATCGGCTTCGCATTGGCTGTCTTCAACAATCAATTCAATCTGCTTGCCGAGTAGACCGCCTTTATCGTTCCATTCCTTGACTGCCAGCTCGACGCCTTCCTTGGTCGATTGGCCAAAGGTGGGCACGGAGCCAGTTAGCGGGGCGAGTAGAGCAACTTTAATGGCGCCAGCAGGCGCTTCTGCCGCAGGGGCTTCCGCAGCGGGCGCTTCGGCAGCCGGAGCTTCAGTGGCTGCGCCACCGCATGCTGAAAGCAGCATAACGACGACGAGCAAAAACGGTAGGATCTTACTGAATTTCATCTTCTATCTCCTCTTGGATTGTTTGTGGGTTACTTTTGGGGCCGTTTTTCGCAGCCCGCCAGGTTGGGATCTTCCTATTTTTTAATCGTTTTCCAGACAACCACCTCCTTTACAACAGAGTTACGGGGTTGCAATCTTCCTATCCAGTAGCGACTTGTTAATAACTGGATTTGATCAGCTTCTGATTATCGAAACGCTGGCTTTGCTCAGAGAATCTGGAAATAATTTGTTTCAAAATATTTTCTCTGAGTTTGATTGGAAATTAATAAATTATATCTTAGTCGATTATGTGATGGTTTGTCAATAGTATACCAAATTTTTACCACATATTTTGCGAACAATTTCACAAAGCCAGTAATCGTGCGTAAATTTT
>JAYRWF010000091.1:0-3587 GCA_041918195.1 Anaerolineales bacterium | reverse complement strand
GGAACTTAAGTAAAGTTATCCTCTATCCGGTATTCAAGTTGCCTCAAGCCTGATCAGGATTGGTGCTAAAATTAGGCCGATCAAGGAGCAGAGCATTCTATGAAAATCATCGTTGTTGGATGTGGACGGGTCGGGGTCGAGTTGGCTACCCGACTGGATAAAAAGGGGCACCAGGTTTCGGTAATTGACATCTCCAAAGCAAGCTCACACGAATTGCCGCTCGATTTTGGAGGGCAATTTATCGAGGGCGAGGCAATGCACCAGGATATCCTCCTCCGGGCGGGAATAGAAAACGCCGATGGCGTGGCAGTCGTGACCAGCAATGACTCGGTCAATGCCGTAGTTGGCCACATCGCCCGCCAGGTGTATGACATCCCGATGGTAGCAGTAAGGAATTTCGACTCGCGTTGGCGGCCGCTGCATGAGACTTTTGGCCACCAGATGGTCAGTTCTTCGAGTTGGGGCGCTCAACGGATTGAAGAGCTGCTTTATCACGTCGAGGGCCACACCTTATTTTCAGTCGGCAACGGGGAGGTCGAGCTATACGAATTTACTGTTGAAGATAATTGGGAAGGCAGGACGATCCAGGAACTGCTGGGTGAAAACAAGCAATGCCTGCTTGCTGCCGTAACTCGGGCTGGCGAGGGCGTCTTGCCAAAACCGGAGATGGTTTTACAAACTGGCGACTTGCTTTTAGTGAGCGCGACTTTGGAAGGCAGCATGGCCTTGCGAGCGCGATTAGCAGCTGGGCCAGCAGCTTAGTATTTTTCGATTTTTTCACCACCTTACCAGGGAGCAGCTATGTTTGTCTTAATCACCGGCGGCGGCCGGACAGGGACTCAGTTAGCAACATTGTTGATTGAACAGGACCATCAAGCTCGAGTGGTAGAAAACCGCCCAAGCGTCCTCTCACGCTTACACCGGGATCTACCTACAGAAGCTATTTACGAGGGCGACCCGACCGACCCGATCGTCCTGGAAAACGCGGGCATCCACAACGCCCACGTATTGGCCGCTTGCGGAGCTGAGGACGAGGAAAACCTGGTAATTTGCTACATGGCGCGCAAACGCTACAAAACGCCGCGCACAATCGCACGAGTTAACGACCCTCGCAACGCCTGGCTGTTCAATGAAAAATTTCATGTCGATGTAGCTTTTAACAATGCGACGGTGATGGCCAGCCTGATTGAAGAAGAAATGTCGCTAGGCGATATGATGACCCTGCTCAAGTTAAGGCGGGGCGAGTTCTCGGTTGTGGAAGAGAAAATCCCACCCGATTCGCCGGTAATTGGCAAAGCACTCAAGGAACTACGGCTGTCTGACAATTGCGTGATTGCAGCCATTATCCGTCAAGGAAAGATCCAGGTGCCGCGCGGCTCGACAATTTTCGAAGTAGGGGACGAAGTCCTGGCCGTCACCGACAGCCAGGGATTGGACAAGCTCCAAGAATTATTCAACCCACCAGCTTAAACCCAAGCCTTGAACCTAGGATTCTTCTTTCAGCCGCACTTCCCCTTGGAAGTGCGGAAATTTTCCCTGCTTCCCGGCATAGAAACGGCGAATCAAAACAAAATCTTTTTCAATATCACCGCTCGGCTGGAGCAGCGGCCCAATTTCCAGGGTGCGCCGGCCATAATCAACTGCGACAAGTTGGATAGGAATCTGCGCCCCAAGAGCCATGTAATAGAAACCGCTCCGCCAATAATGGGCTTTCTTGCGCGTTCCTTCCGGCGCGATCGCGATCGCCAACTCATCGCGGCGGTTGAATAAGTCGATGATTTGGTCGACAAAATTGGCCCGGATCCGACGATTGACCGGGATACCGCCCAGGCGTTTTAAGAATCCGCCCAGCGGCCAGCGGAAGAGCGAATCTTTTCCGACCCAATGAAGGTTGACCCCAGTAGCACCGCGTAGCAAAAGCATAAACATGAAATCCCAATTGGTGGTATGCGGGGCGCCGACAACTAAATATTTCGGAGCAGCCGGGAAACTGCCGGTGATCCGCCAGCGCAACAAGCGCAGGACAGCACAATTCAACGCCTGGAGCGGGGTCTGACGGCGAACAATGGTCTGAGACTGGTTCATGCAACTCCTAATCGATGCAAAGCCCATCCTGCTCGGGGTCTTCGAATACTGGCGTCCGGCCAGTTTCCTGCAAGCTTCCATCTGGCTTAATTAACACCTCAACATAAGAAGTGGTGTGCGGGCCACAGCCACAAAACTGGTAATGGTACAAATATACCAGGTAGCCTTGCGGGGTCTCAACCACATGGCTATCTTCCAGGCGATCGACGAAATACCGAAAGCCAGCCGGTGCTTCGAATCCGTAATAAGCAGACAGACCGGTGGCTGCCAGGGCATAGCTCAGGGCTTCATCCGGGCTAACGATCGGCGCATAGATTTTCTGGAGCTCAGCCAGAGACTGGAGCAGGCGGTACTGACCATTCTGCACGACTACGTAGCGCACATATTGAGGCAGCAGGCAGCCCTCCCGGTAGAGATATTGATCACGCGGCAAGGTCTGCCCACCGCGGCCGAGTTTCCAGCACAGGTTCAGCGGGTAAGCGGGATCGAGCCCACCCAGGTAGCTGCCGGGGGTTGCAATGTAGTCGCAGCCAAGCTGGCCAAGTGGGCTTTCCGGCGGGCAAAGGTTGCGACCCGAATCATCCAGCGGGCAGCCGGCTTGTTGAAACAGCCCAGCATCCACCGATAAGTGGTCGGGGGCCGGGTAGTTCCGTACTTCTGGCGTTCCGCCAGCCGCGGAGCAGCCGGCTGCCAGGCAGAGCAGCAACCCGGCTGCAAACCACAAAAGCCAGGTTTTCCAAGCGTGGAGTGTTTTTATCCTGTTCATGGAGCAGCAACAAACGAAAAATCGTCCAGGTAGTAATCGGACGAAATGGTGGAATCGCTCTTGAATTCAACCTTCAATTCGATCCAGCGGCCCTCAAAGCCGGTCAGGTCATACTGGCGCAAGGTCCAGCCCTGGCTGTTGAACAGGTCGCACAGGCTGAATTTATCAACCAGGCCGAAGTTCAAATAGACACGCACCCAATCTCCAAGCACTTCGGCCTGGTAGCACTGGCCGGTATCGGGATCGTGATTTTCAAGCGAATACACATACTGGTAGAATTGGATCAAGGGTTTCCCAGGCGGGACGAATACTTTTTGACGGACCGAGGCGGTGCGGAGAAATGATGGTTCAAACGGATCTGGGCTGAGTTGATCGACAAAGATTCCCAACTGAGCAGAATTCAGGCCAGTGCGAGCCAAGCTTGAATCGATTATCGAGTCGCCGACATCGACGAAAAAAGTCCAGCCAGTAGCGCCTGACTCAAATCCAGGATTGAGGATTTCATTACCCGGCGCCGGCGGAGGCCAGTGCTGGGCTTTTTTATTGACAAAAGGCAGGTAAACCGGACCAGGAGCGGCGGTCGTGCTGGCCGGGAAGAGCAGAGCGGCCACCACCAGAGTAAACAGAAACAGACGAAGAATAGATTTGAGGGAAGGATTTCTCGTCATAGACCAGCCTCATTAAGAACAAGTGGAGTTTTTGGGGGGGGGGGGGGGGGGGGGGGGGGGGGGGCGGG
>JAYRWF010000090.1:0-1720 GCA_041918195.1 Anaerolineales bacterium | reverse complement strand
TATTGCCTGGTCATCTTTTGGTTCACTTACCTGGTTGTTTACGACCTGATTGGCCGCCGGCAGATATATCTGATACCGATCTCGTCTGTCCTGATCATATCGATCTTAAACTGTCTGGTAACCGCGATCATCTTTCCTCCCTTCAAACGCTGGATCGAAAACCGGCTGCTCGGCATGGCCAGCGCCCCAGAACAAATCCTGACCACCTATGCCAGCCAGATCCTGACTGCTTCTGACCGTGACCAACTGTTCCAATTAATGGATAACGTGGTCCTTCCCAACTTACTCATCCGCCAGGCTGCTTTGCTGCGCCTGCGAATCGATGCACAACGCCCCGACGAGTTTGAATATGAAATCATTGCTTCGTTGAATTCAAAACTGCATCCGCCCCCGACCAACGCCCAAATCCAGGCCTGGCTGGAGCTAAGCGGATCCCCTATTGCTCCTGAAAATCCAGCAGCAAATTATGCGCCGTTGCAGGTTTGTCTCCCGCTTTCAAAGCAGGCCAGCCAGGATACAATTTTCCTGGCCCTGCTCGGCCGCCGTGATCCAGATGACTATTACGCCCCGGCAGAAATTCCTACCCTGCAAACCATTCTTGATAACATCGCCCTGGCGATGGCCAATATTGAACAGAATCGCTTGATTCACACCCTCTACCAGGAGAACATCGACCGGGATGAACGTGAGCGCAGCCATTTTGCCATCCATCTGCACGACGATGTCCTCAACCAATTAGCTTTACTCGCCCATTCCGCCGACGAAACCCAGGACGAAGCCTTCTACCAGGCCTACAAAAACAGCGTCCTGCGCGTCCGCGAGATTATCGGCGGTTTGCGTCCCCCCCTGCTGGATTACGGCTTGAGCGCTGCACTGAATGGATTAATGAATGAAATCGTTGGGCAAGCGCCAGAATACATGGCCGTGGAATACAAACTCCCTGTCTCTACCATCCGCTACCCCACAGAGGTTGAGCTTCATCTTTATCGAATCGTCCAACAGGCTTGTGTCAATGCGATTAAACACAGCCGGGCCGCCCATCTGGTTGTCTCCGGTCAGTTCGACTACACCAGGTTCCAAATCAATATCCAGGATGACGGGGTGGGATTACCCGGAGGAGGCATGCCGGACCTCGATTGGCTGATCTTGAACAAACATTACGGACTAGCCGGGATGTTCGAGCGTGCCGAGTTAATTGGCGCAAAAATCTCACTCGAATCTAAATCCGGAGTTGGCGTCCAAGTCCAGCTTGCCTGGGACTTGACTTCTACCCTGGCCGACAGCAAGTTAAATGAACGAATGAAAGCACCCGGCGAGATCTTGGCACAGCCAGATTGGACTGCGCCAGGGCAGGACATCCCACAGGCTGCCAGATGAGACGCAATACCCGCCCCGCCTCTAAACTTTCCATCAGGCCAATTGATTGGCTTTTGGCACTATTCTGCCTGACCGGAGTACTATTCTACGCCTACGTTCAATTATATGAAATACCATTCACCGGTTTCGAGTTCCTGGATAGCGGTGAAATCTCGCAAGTCTACGTCAGCCAGCCAGGTGGAAACAACTTGCTGCCCAAAGACCGCCTGCTCGAATTCAATGGCCAGGCCTGGAAAGACTACCTGCGCAGCTCCCCAGGTAATGATCTGACCACCCATCAGGCCGGCGACAAACTTTGGGTGACGGTCCAACGCGGCGATCAAACCCTGCGCCTGGATTGGGT
>JAYRWF010000089.1:0-3659 GCA_041918195.1 Anaerolineales bacterium | reverse complement strand
TGGGGATGTCTGAGGATGTCACTGCAGTATATGTGGAGCTGCAGCCAGAGGCTGGAACAAAAATTCGCGAGCAATGGGTGCGCTGGTTTCCGGATACGCCGCTGGTCATACTTCCTTCCCCCTACCGTTCAATCGTACGACCGCTTTTGGATTTCCTGGATCGAATCGACCTGGAGCACAACGATGGTTACCAGGCGGCAGTGGTCCTGCCTGAATTTGTGCCGGCGCGCTGGTGGCACGCCTTGCTACACAACCAGACGAGTTGGCTCCTGAAGACTGCCATGCTCTACCGACGGCGAAACCAGGGCTTTCAACGCGTGATTATTGATGTACCCTATCACTTGCACCGGTAATGCTTCCTTTGCCCAGGCCTTGACATAGAATACCATGTGCGCTACTATGAAATACGATCAAAAGGAGATCCGAATGAACAGATTAACTGCAAGACCAATCCTAACGTCCCTACTGCTCACCGCGCTGGTGATCAGCCTGCTGGTCGCTACGATCCCGCCTGGGGCAGCCCAGGCCAGCCCAGGCTCGATCAACCTGACCATCGACAACCGAGCCACCAGCGGTATTTCATTAGCGCTACAAGGGCCAGGAGTTTATACGTTGAAAGTTGGCGGTGAATCCAGCCAGGTCTTCAAGGTTCTACACGGCATCTACAGCTACACCTTGAAAGGCTGTGGAATGACGGTGACCGGTAAACTATCCCTGACTCAGGATACGACTTTAATCAACCCTATCTGCGGCGGGAACGTTAAGGCGATACCAAAAGACCCATCCAAGGTAAACCTGGGCGCTTTGCTGAAAGTTGTCCCGGTTAAGATCAGCAGCGAGTTGGACTACTCGGTTCAGGTGATCCTGACTGGCCCATCAACGTACGTCTTCACCCTCAAGCCAGATCAGAATCTGGCTGTGACGATTGGTAAAGGTGCTTACCAGGTCAAGTACTATGCCTGTGGGGTAAATGTAAAACAATCCTTCCTGGCATATAAGAATGCCAAACTTATCTTGGACTGCCCTTAGGTCTTTAAGCTTTGAAAAATGGGCTGCTAGAAGGATTTTAGCAGCCCGTTTTTCTTCTCTTTTGGTATAATAATTGTTAATAAGGCAATGACCGGGACGAGTAGCCGGCAAAGTAACTGACAGGGAGCGGTGATCAGCGACTGAGAATCTCCGCCAGCAACCGCCAGCCAAAACCCCCCGCGAGCCTGGACCAGAACTGTCTATTGAGACGCAGTAAGGGACACGGAAGCCCCGTTACCGGCGCTAGAGATCGACCTGCCTACAACCAGGTTGAATCTGGGTGGAACCGCGTGAGACTCCTCTCGCCCCAGTTGGGCGAGAGTTTTTGTTTATTGTAAGGAGGAAGAAATGCCAGAAAAACATCAAGAACGTTATGAAGAAAGCGATCTCTATCGGATTCGCCATTCGTCAGCCCACGTTATGGCCCAGGCGGTGCTAGAGCTATTCCCAGAAGCCAAATACACGATCGGCCCGCCAGTGGAAGAAGGCTTCTATTATGACTTTGAGCTGCCGCGCTCCCTGACCCCGGAAGACCTGCAAGTCCTGGAGAAACGGATGCGCCAGATTATCGCCGGACAGCACGAGTTCAAAAAGCAGGTGGTTTCGGCGGAAGAAGCACGCCAGATCTTCATGAACCAGCCCTACAAGCTCGAATTGATCGATGGACTGGAGAAAGGCGGCCTGGACGAATATGGCAACCCGCTCAAGGAAAAGCCGGAAATCTCGATTTACCAGCACGATAAATTCGTAGATTTATGCCGCGGACCGCACGTCGGCAACACACGCCAGATCAACCCGGCCGCGATCAAGCTGATGACGGTGGCCGGCGCTTACTGGCGCGGCGATGAACACAACCAAATGCTGCAACGGATCTATGGTACAGCCTGGCGAACGCCCCAGGAGTTGGAGGCATACCTGTGGCGCCTGGAAGAAGCGCGCAAACGCGACCATCGTAAGCTGGGAAGAGAGTTAGGCTTGTTCCATTTTTCCGAGGATGTCGGACCGGGCTTGCCGCTTTTCACACCCAAGGGCGAAATGATGCGTTATGTCATGGAGAAATATGTCCGTGACTTGCAAACGACCTACGGTTACCAGCACGTGTGGACCGGCCACCTGGTAAAGGAAGATCTCTACCGGCGCTCAGGACATTACGAAAATTACAAAGACTCGATGTTCCCGCCGATGATCGATGAAAATGTGGCTTTCCGGTTGAAACCGATGAATTGTCCAAGCCATATGACCCTCTTCCGAGAGATGGGCCGCCACTCTTACCGGGAACTGCCAATGCGTTTTGCGGAGTTTGCCACGCTCTACCGTTATGAAAAGACCGGAGAGCTGACCGGGCTGACGCGGGTCCGATCCTTGACCCAGGACGACTGCCATATCTTCTGTACGGAAGAACAGATCGAGAGCGAGTTCTCCCTGGCTTTGAACTTGATTCGCGAGGTGCTGGGCCGGTATCGTTTCACCGATTATAAGGTACGCCTATCGCTGCGCGGTGAAGGCGGGAAGTACGTCCAAGATGACGAAAAATGGGCCAAAGCTGAAGCTGCTTTACGCCGGTCTTTGGATGAAAATGAGGTTGAGTACTTCGAAGCAAGTGGAGAAGCCGCCTTCTATGGCCCCAAAGCCGACTTCCTGGCACGTGATGTGCTGGGTCGAGAATGGCAGCTCTCGACGATCCAGGTTGATTTCATCCAGCCAGCCCGGCTAGAACTGACCTATATCGGCGAGGACGGACAGGAGCACACCCCGGTGGTATTGCACCGGGCAGTGACAGGTTCCACGGAACGCTTCTTGGGCGTTGTGATCGAACATTTTGCTGGAGCGTTTCCCGCCTGGCTTGCCCCTGTCCAGGCTATGATCATCCCGATTGCTGACCGACACTTGGCCTATGCAACCAGGGTGGCTGACCAACTCAAGCAGGCAGGCTTGCGAGTAGAAATCGATGAACGCGGCGAGCGTATGAACGCCAAAATCCGCGATGCCCAGAAACAGAAGATCCCCTACATGTTAGTGGTCGGGGATAAAGAAGAAGAATTGGGTGAAGTGGCGGTTCGTTTACGCTCAGGCGAAAATCCTGGTCCGATGCCAGTGGAGGCTTTTCTTGAAAAAGCCAGCCAGGATATCGAGCTAGGGATCTGAACTAACCAAGATAGGCGAACAGGCAGAGTATCTTTTCTGCCTGTTCGCCATAAAATTTACATTTCACCAGACGTTGACGGAATTGCCAGAATTATGGTATTATGAGCGCCGTTATTCGCATGGTGATGAATAACCCGAGCAAGGATTAAGGAGAAGCTTATCAGCGCTATCAATTTTCGAGTAAATGAGACGATCCGCGTTCCTCAGGTCCGGCTGATTGGGGCCAAAGGCGAGAATGTCGGTGTTGTACCGATTGAAGACGCCTTACGCATGGCAACCGAAGCCGAACTGGATCTGGTCGAAGTTGCCCCCAACTCTGACCCACCGGTGTGCCGGATCATGGATTTCGGTAAGTTTATTTACGAGCGGGCCAAGAAAGAACGCGAGGCCAAGAAGGCGCAAACCAAGATCGAGGTCAAGGAGATCCGGCTGCGCCCAAAGACAAATGAACATCATCGAGACCTTAAGGTTCGCGATGCCCGCCG
>JAYRWF010000088.1:0-2073 GCA_041918195.1 Anaerolineales bacterium | reverse complement strand
TTCTTCCATCTAACGCAGAGCTTACTGCCGCAGTTATCGTAGGCGACGGGGAAACGATCACCTCTTCCTGGTCTTCCAACTGCTGCACCAGTTGTTTTTTCCGATTTGACGCCTCTTCAGCATCAAGCTTCGCCTGCTCAAGCATCGCGTTGATTTCATTCAGCTTGGCATAGTAATCCTTCCCCTGCCCCGGCATGGTGCCAACATTCCGCCGCTTGAACTCCTCAAGCTGACGCTCCTTTTCCAACAGCTTGGCTTCGTATGCTTTAAGCTGGTCTTCAATAAACCGTTGGGAGTTGGAAATATCCTGTCGGGTATTGCCTAGGCTATTCTCGGTAAAAATCGTAAGAACAGCCTGAACGACCCTCTTTGCCAAATCCGGGTTGGAGTGCTGATACGAAATTGTGTAGAGATTTTCTCGGTTGGTGCCAGCCAGCTTGATAGCCTTTGCCAAATTCCCATACAAGTCTTCTTGCTGCTGCGCAGTTTTCGCACGCAAATCAAGATCCGTCATGCGCGCAACTTTTTCCAGGTTGGGCCGGCTGGTCAAAGTCCTGGTCATTAGCGATACCTGTTGCTCCAGATTAGGCTGTACCGCCATACCGGTCAGCAACGGCCGCAATAGTGATTGTGTGTCGACATAGACACGGGCCTGGGCTTGGTAACGGTTCTCCAACAAATAAACCCAGACCCATCCCACGATCGCCACGGTCCATGCAATCGCGAGAACGATCCAGCGCCGCCGCCAGATCGACCGGGCGTAGCCGACAACTTGTTCTATTGCTTCATTCATTCCAAGATTCCCCTGGCTGGAAAGGCGGGTCCGAAGGACTCAGAACCAGCTTTCCGGAATGATCAAAACATCTCCAGGGCGCATTTCCACGTTTGCGGAGACATCACCACCCTTAACCAGATCCTCAAGCCTGACCCCGTATTGCTGGGGCTTACCATCCACCACTCGAAGGATGCTGGCACGGTTGCCAGCGGCGAAGTCAGTAATCCCCCCCACGGCAATCATGACGTCGACCAGAGACATGTGTTCGCGGTAATTCAAGGCTTGAGGTTTGGCCGCCTGTCCCAGAACACGGATCTGCTGGCTGTATGGACCAACCCCCCCGGAAACAATGACAGTCACGATGGGATCCTGAATGTATTTGGCCAGTATCTTTTCAATATCCCTGGCAAGCTGAGAGGGAGTTTTCCCACTTGCGGGGACATCTTCGGCCAGATTCATGGTCATCTTGCCGTCGGGACGGATCGGAAAACTGCCGGAAACCTCCGGGTTACCCCAAACAAACACACTGACTGTATCCCCTGGCCCCAGCAGATAAAGCCAGTCGGACGCATCTGCCGTCGACTTGGCTGGCGCGGGAGGGTAGAGAGGTTCATTAGCGCAGGCTGTCAACATCCCAGCCAGAACGACAGGCAACAGGTAACGATTCATTAGAAATCTCCCACAGCGAACATGAAGGCTGGCTGGATTATGCCACACGCGCATAACGGCACTTTTGCGAACATCTTGAATATCCGGACGTTAGCGCCCATTCCTTTGGCCTGACGTGAAGGTTTCTTGTTTAGTCCAGCCAGCGCACGAGGTAATAAAGCCGGAACCCTTCCGAGGAACGGGAAGGGCCTGAGGCCACGGCAGCGAAGTAACCCTGGTCTGGCCGGGCATTGGCGCGGGCTTGCGCCTCGGATTCACAAGGCTCCACACAGCCTTCGGGAAAACGCCGGCGGTTACGTCGGCCGGGCGCGAATATCACCACGTGGCAGGTGGTGACCACCGATGCCTCTGAATCGGAAATCAGGCTGGCGATAGCTTCGGCCATCAGTTCAACTTTTTGGACGTAGGCACAAACTGAAGAGGCTGGCTTGAGGGCGTCTCGTCCGCGTAGCGCGGCCGCTCTTCCCTGGACAGCCCCAGCGCCTCGGCAAGCTCGGCCTCCCGCGCGGAAATCAGCCCCAGACACATGCGGATGTTCTCCACTGTATCCGGAGCGAGGGGGCTGGGTACCCCATCCCGGGGCGCCACATCGCGAACGATGGACGTGAGGGTCTTGCGCATGGCGCGCA
>JAYRWF010000087.1:0-2903 GCA_041918195.1 Anaerolineales bacterium | reverse complement strand
GGTGATACGCCAGCTTTCCAGCCCATCGCGCCCCACACTTCGTAATACCCAACTTATCCACCAAAAACTCACTTAACTCATATGTCCGCCGGGCCAGGCTTTCAGCCCGCAGCAGCCAGGCAGGATCATCAGCGAATAATTCCAGGTAGCCATGCCGGATCATTGCCGCACACGAGCCAGATGGCGTCACAACCGGGGCTATACTCGCTTCGAACACTTCGATCGTATGCATCGCCATCGCCCGCGCATCCTGGCGCAGGCCAGCGTTAAAGGCCGGCTGCCCACAGCAGGTTTGCCCGGCCGGGAATTCCACCGCTATCCCGGCTCGCTGTAAAACGCGCAACACCGCCTCCCCCGTTTCTGGGTACAGAGTATCTACCAGGCAGGTGATCATGAGCTGGACGGACATTTTCATGTAGATTAATTTTACCCTTCCAACCCGAATACTTGCTAAAATCATTGGGTTTTTAGTGGTAAGATTAATCCCGCTAATTTAAGGGAATGCAAAACCACAGTGCATCCATTATGCAATCCAAGCCTGGCATAATGGATCCTGTTTTGAATAAAAAGGACATCATTATTATGAAATCTTTCCTGGCAAAAACTGAGCCCCAGCTCAATCTCCCCCGCCGGATTCACCGGTTGGGTGAGTTGGTGACTAATCTTTGGTGGACCTGGAATCCGGATTGTATGCGCCTGTATTCTCGCATCGACACCGTCCTGTGGGAAACTGTCAACCACAACCCGATCGTTTTCTTGCGTAAAGTCGACCCTCAAAAGCTGGCCGAAGCCGCCAATAACCGCTATTATCTCGAATCCTACGATCGCATCCTGCGCGCCTTCGATCAATATATGAGCCGCACGGAAACCTGGTTCGCGGAAAAACACCCCAGCAACAGCAACCAGTTAATCGCCTATTTTTCGATGGAATATGGCCTACATGAATCCCTGCCATTCTACGCCGGCGGCCTGGGCGTGTTATCCGGAGATCACGTTAAAGAAGCCAGCGATATGGGGCTGCCATTTGTGGCTGTCGGCCTGTTCTATAGTGAAGGCTATTTCAACCAGCGCATCACCGAAGACGGCTGGCAAGAAGCCCGCTACACCCGTTACGATCCGCAAAACCTGCCGGTTGCCCTGGTAAAAGGCAGCGATAACCGGCCCCTGACAATCTCCGTTCAACTACCCGGCCGCACCCTGAAAGCGCAGATCTGGGAGTTGCATGTCGGTGTAGCGCCAATTTACCTGCTCGATCCCAACCTGGAAGAAAACACTCCTACCGATCGCAACCTGACCGCCCGGTTATACAGCAGCGATCCTGAAATCCGCATCTCGCAAGAAATTCTACTCGGTATCGGCGGCGTTCGCGCCCTGCGCGCCCTCGGCTACCAGCCGGCTGTCTGGCACATGAACGAAGGCCATTCCGCCTTCATGGTGCTTGAACGGTTGCGCGAACACCTGCAAGAAGGGCTAACTTTCAAGGAGGCATCTGATGCTGTTCGCCTGACCAGCGTCTTTACCACCCACACCCCGGTACCTGCCGGCAACGACGAGTTTGCCCTCTGGCTGATCGACAAATACTTTGCCCCTGACTGGATGAGCTTACAACTCAATCGCGACCAGTTCATCGACTTAGCTCGCCACCCGCTCAGTTGGGGCGATTCGTTCAGCATGCCCGTCCTGGCCTTGCGCTTCTCCGAAGGCCGCAACGGCGTCTCAGAGCTACACGGCCACGTCTCACGCGAGATGTGGAAATTCGTCTGGCCACAGCGCCCGGTCGAAGAAATCCCAATAAAATACGTGACCAATGGCGTCCATTCCGGCACCTGGCTGGCCCGCCGGATGCGCTCTCTGTATGATCGCTACTTCAGCGCTGATTGGATGGAGCGCCTGGATGACCCTGATATGTGGAAGCTGATCCGGAAAATTCCTGATGAAGACCTGTGGTCTGTCCGCCGCCATTTGAAGCGCAAACTGGCTTACATGATCCGAGAGCGCGCCCGCCGCTTGTGGCTTAAAGGCGGCATCCACCCGGTTCAGATCCTGGCCTCCGGCCTGCTTCTTGATCCCTACGCCCTGACCATCGGCTTTGCCCGCCGCTTTGCCCCCTACAAGCGCGCCAGCCTGATCTTGTCCGACACCGAGCGCCTGCTCAAGCTGATCAACCGGGCCGGAATGCCGGTCCAGATCATCTTTGCTGGCAAATCGCACCCTGATCACGAAGGCGGTAAGCTGCTGATCCAGGAAGTATATCGGATGGTGAAAAAATCCGAATCCGGTGGGCGACTGGTCTTCCTCGAAGAATATGATATGTACCTTGGCCATTTGCTGACCCAGGGCGTAGACGTCTGGATGAATACCCCGCGCCGGCCAAATGAAGCATCTGGCACATCGGGTATGAAAGCTGCCATGAACGGCGGGTTGAACTTTTCAATCCTGGATGGCTGGTGGCGCGAAGGCTACAACGGACACAACGGCTGGGCGATCGGCAAGGACGAAGAATTCAGCGATACCGATAAACAGGACACCGAAGACGCCCTCAGCCTGTACGAAACACTTGAGAACGAAATCATTCCGCTTTACTACCAGATCCGCTCTTCCGATGGCCTGCCGGGTGAATGGATTGCCCGGATGAAAGAATCGATCATCACCCTCAGCCCGCGTTTCAGCATGACCCGCATGGTCAAACAATATGTTGACGAGTTCTATTTGCCGGCGATTAACAGCCTGTCCCCGGTTGAACCGGCGCCGGCGGCTGACTGAGCGAGGTTGAATTAATCATGGAGCTTGTATTAACCCCTCAAGCCTTTTCAGGGGCCGGCCTGATCTTCCTGCTGCGCGTCATGGATATGACCCTGGATACGCTGCGTGTCCTCGTGGTCATGCGCGGCCGGAAATCGATT
>JAYRWF010000086.1:0-2520 GCA_041918195.1 Anaerolineales bacterium | reverse complement strand
TGCTCAATTGACGCGCCACCTTCCAGCGGGCCGAGGTCAAGCTGGAAGTAACGCCCACCCAGAACCAGGTTGATCTTTTCAAAGTGTTTGCTTTTGTACATCCTCGCCTGGCCGTTTTCGATCACAAGGCTGGTAGCAAACAGGTTGGGGTACTGGCCCATTTCAAGTGGTTGCCCTTTTAAGGTGTCGGGCGGTAATTTTCCACTAAATAGATCCATGCACAGGCTGCGCGCCCCCGCGATCAGGCTGGCGGCGCGCCAGAGCGGGTCTGTAGTACGCGGGTCATCTTCCAATGCCAGGCTGGCAGAGATGACAGGGGCATACAAACCTGGCAAGCGAGTGTTGGCGCTCCGCATAGCGCTTTCGATATTTTTAGTGAGTTCAGGGTAGTCCCGCTTCAGGCCAATCAGGCGCAGGATACTGCGGCCAATGAACAAAGAAAACGGTGTGATCTTGCCGACAAACGGACGGTAGGACTGCGGATCAGAAAGGTTGGGCAGCGTTACCAGCGGAGCTTTCGGATAAGCTGAGATGTTTTCATAAACATCCCGGCTCCGCTCATTGAGTTCCAGAGTAAATTGTGGAATAGCCATGGTCAACCCTCTTCTCCAGCCAGCAGACGTACCTTTTGCCAGGGCGGCAGGTTGCTTTCTTCGGCCAGGATTGCACGTAACTCATACATTTCATCGCGTATAGCGGCTGCTTTTTCGAACTCCAGGTTTTTGGCTGCCTCTTTCATTTGCTTTTCCAACTCGCTAATCACGCGCTGGAGTTCGTTCTTGGGCATGCCGCCAGGGCCGCTTTTCGTATGGTATTCGCCACGCGGTTCGGCGACAGCTTTTACCGATAGTTGGTCAGTTAAGTCGCGTACTGCCTTGAAAACGCTGACAGGCTGGATTCCGTGTGCTTCGTTATACGCTTGCTGCTTGGCGCGCCGGCGAGTCGTTTCATCGATTGCCCAGTGCATTGAATCGGTGATTTGATCGGCATACATAATTACCTTGCCATCAACATGCCGGGCTGCGCGCCCGATGGTCTGAATCAGGGCGGTTCCAGAACGCAGGAAGCCTTCCTTATCTGCGTCCAGGATTGCCACCAGGGAGACTTCTGGCAGATCCAGGCCTTCTCTCAGCAGATTGATACCAACGATCACATCAAAAACTCCTAGCCGAAGGTCGCGCAAGATGCCCACCCGCTCAAGGGTATCGATTTCCGAATGCAGGTAATGTACCTTTAGGCCAAGCTCCATTAAATAATCAGACAGCTTTTCAGCCATGCGTTTGGTCAGGGTGGTAACCAGGGTGCGTTGACCGCTTTCAACGCGAGCACGGATCTCTTTCACCAGGTCATCAACCTGTCCCTCAATCGGCCGGATCTCGACCTGTGGGTCAACTAAGCCGGTGGGGCGGATGATTTGCTCAACGACCTGATCGGCGCGGGTTATCTCCCAGGTGGCTGGAGTGGCGGATGTGTAAATGGTGTAGCCCATCTTTTCCTGGAATTCTTCAAAGGTCAGCGGGCGGTTATCCAGCGCGGATGGCAGACGGAATCCATATTCGACCAGGGTAAGCTTACGCGAGCGATCGCCGTTAAACATCCCGCGGATCTGTGGAACGGTCATATGACTTTCATCTAAAACCAATAGATAATCGTTGGGGACATAGTCCATCAGTGTCCAGGGTGGGGTTCCGGCGGCGCGCTGGTCCATATGGCGGGAGTAATTTTCGATGCCCGAACAATAACCTACTTCGCGCAGCATTTCCAGGTCGTACATCGTACGCTGCTCGAGGCGCTGTGCTTCGAGCAGCTTGTCATTTACGCGCAGGTATGCCACTCGTTCAGCAGCCTCTGCCTCAATATCAGTAATGGCCTGTTTTAGCTTCTCTTCATCAGTTATGAAATGCTTGGCAGGGAAGATAGCCACCGATTTCAGCTCGCGCTTTAGTTCGCCAGTTGTGGCGTCAAATTCGATGATCCGCTCAACCTCATCGCCGAAGAAGGTAACCCGGTAGCCAAATTTGTCCTGGTGGGCGGGGATTACGTCCAGGCTGTCACCGCGAACCCGAAAAGTGCCCGAGCGCAGTTCCAGGTCGTTTCGCTCGTAGTGACCCTCAATTAACTGGCGCAGCAATGCATTGCGACGGTAGATATTGCCACTTTCCAGGTTGATGACCACTCGCCCATAAGCTTCCGGGTTGCCCAGGCCGTAGATGCAGGAAACTGAGGCGACAATAATAACATCTCGGCGTGACATCAGGGCAGTTGTAGCAGCCAGGCGCAAGCGTTCGATCTCTTCGTTGATATCGGCATCTTTTTCAATGTAAAGATCATGACGCGGGACGTAGGCCTCGGGTTGGTAGTAATCGTAGTAAGAGACAAAGTATTCGACTGCGTTTTCGGGGAAGAATTCTCTGAACTCGGCGTACAACTGGGCGGCCAGGGTTTTGTTGTGGGCCATTACCAGGGTAGGTTTTTGCACTTTTTCAATCACGCTGGCAATGGTGAAGGTCTTGCCGGTTC
>JAYRWF010000085.1:0-2481 GCA_041918195.1 Anaerolineales bacterium | reverse complement strand
GGGCGTTGGTGACAATGTGTCCAGATCCATCAATCACAAATCCTGAACCCTGGCTGAAAGCGCTGACAAAGCCACCCTGGTCAGCGTAGATGGTCAGGTTGACAACCGATGGATTGACGCGCTGGTAAAGATTGATCAACAAACTTTGTTCATCCTGCACGGCTGCCGGAATGACAACCTGTGGCTGTGCCGGGGCTTCAACAGTGGCTACAAAAAACTCCTCCACCGGTGCGGGCGTTGTAACTTGATTAGGAATGCTGATCCGGCAAGCCATAGCGACCATTGGCAGGATCAATCCGATCAACAGCAGGGGTGAAGACTTAATCCGAAGGTATGTTTTCATTGTATTTTCTCAACCGATGTTTCGTCAAATAGGGTGGATATAGCGTCAGGAATTCTGGATGGATAAACGTTCTAAGAATTCACTCCGCCAGTATAATTCTTAATATTTAATCTTGGATGAGTTTAAGTTAAGCGCTGCTTCATTAGCGGGTTATTGATGGGTCAGCTTAAGTCGGGATGATTTTCCTGAACGGATACCTGGTTTTTACCTTTTTGCTTGGAAGCATAGGCGGCTCGATCGGCGTACAGCAGCAGGGTGTCGATATCCTGGCAGGAATCGTCGATTTCTGCAGCTCCAAAACTGGCTGAAATATATACCAGGCCACGCTCGGTTTGGGTTGGGTTTTGGGCTATTTGGGTCCGCAGCCGTTCAGCAATTTGAATAGCACCCGAAATCGAGGTGTTGGGTAACAGAGCCATGAACTCTTCGCCCCCATATCGGCCGAATAAATCAACCTGGCGCAGGTTGTTCACGCAGATCCTGGCCATGTTGCGTAAAACCTGGTCTCCCACGGTATGCCCATAGGTATCATTGACAAGCTTGAAAGTATCAATATCAAACAAGATCAGGGATAACGGTTGCCGGTAACGCCGGGCGCGCTGGAATTCCATCTTAGCCAGGTGAATGAAATGGCGCCGGTTTAATACCTCCGTCAGAGAATCAGTGGTAGCCAGGCGCTGGAGCTCTTCAAATAATCGCGCGTTTTCCAGGGCAATGGTCGCTTCATTGGCAAAAGCCTGGGCCAGGCTTGCGTCGTTTAGCGTATAGGCTTCCGGCGACTGGTCTTCAATCGTCAGGAAGCCAATCGCCCTGCCGCGTAGATGCAGCGGGATACCCAGCCAGCTCATGGGTGCTCGACTCTCCATATCTTGTTGGAAAATGCGCTCTGCCTCTGGGGTGCTGAGGATGATTGCTTGACTGGTCGCCATGGATTGGCGAAAAAGCGAGTTTACCACGACCAGTCTTTCGGCTGTAACCATCGGTTCGGCAGAAGAATCGCTGTTGGCGACGATTTTTAGCCCATTTTCTTCCAGAAGATAGATCCTGGCCGTGTCAAATTGGAGCACCTTTTTAAGGCTGACCAGGATGCGCTCAAGGACGTGGTTAACATCCAATTCGGTGATGACCGCCGCCGCCGCCTGGCGCAAGGTGTCCGCCTCCCTGGCGCGCTTTTGGACGGTCTCAAAGAGCCGGGCGTTCTGCAGTGCCAGGGCAGTTTGTCCTGCAAACGCCTCCAGTTGTTGGGTGTGCTCAGTCGTAAAAAAGTTCGGTTCGGCTTTTTCCAGGGAAAATAGGGCGATCATTTCCCCATGCGCCTGGATGGGTACCCCAATCCAGGAACGAAAATATTCCGTCTCCTCGATCTGGATCCAACCCGGGTATTGCCGCGTATCTGGAATGACCAGTGGTTTCCGATTATCACAGATCCATTTCAAATTTGGGGTTTGCTCAATCTCAAACGTAAAAAATTCAACTCGCTTAGTATTCGGGTGGGCAAACGAGTCCCTGGTAACCGTCCGTGCAATCCGGATCTGGCTTCCTTCGACGATCGACACTCGCCCGGCATCATATGGCACAACTTTAGCAACCAGCTCCAGGATCTGATTAAGGATAGACGTGTAATCGAGGCTGTAGCTTAAGGCGGTGCCAGTTTCTTGCAGCACCTCGGCCATCTGGCGTTGTTTGATTTCAGCCTGGTAAAGAGAGTGGATTTGTCGTTCGACAGCCTTTTTCTCGGTGATATCTACCAGGCTGAATAAAATCCCGACCACCTCTCCCTGGTCGGTCAGCGCGGGGTCCCAATGAAGCTCATTATATTTTTCTATGCCCTCTATCGAAACATAATGATATTCCAGCACGCTGGATTGGCCCGCCAGCGCTTTGTTGTAATATTCTAAGAATCCAGCCAGGTCCTCTTCTCTCATGAAGTTAGGAATTTTCACCCCTTCGGCTAGCTCATGGCTAAAAAAACGCTTTCCCAGCTCGGCGGCTTTGCGATTCAATGCACGAATACGCAAATCTGGGTCAATCAAGATGTAAGCGAAGGGGTGGCTTTCCAGCACCGCTCGCAGGTTGGCCTCGGATTTCAATAAGCCAGCTTGTGAAAGTTTCTGCTCGGTGATATCCTCCAGGCTGCC
>JAYRWF010000084.1:0-2366 GCA_041918195.1 Anaerolineales bacterium | reverse complement strand
TCTATCCGGAAACGGTGCTGCTGGGCAGTTCACAGATGCGAGAGGCTTTCCTGATCCCATTGATCGCGGCTGCTTTCTACGGATTGGCGCGACTGCGGCGTGAACGTTCCTGGATCGGCCTGACCTGGCTGCTGAGCGGCATTCTCTTGACCCTTTTCTTTTCACCGCCAATTATTATTATGCTTTTGGTCAGCCTGGTCCTGGCTGCGTTCACCATCCGCGATGACCTGTTTCATCGCCATGTTGCCATCCCTCGCTGGGCCTGGCTGGTGCTAGTCGGGGTAATTGGCCTGGCGCTCGTTGGCGGCTGGCTGGCTATTCGCCAGTTTGCCCCGCCTGAGATCAGCAATCCCCTGGATGTTGCCAGCTACTGGCTTCGCAAGTCGGTAGATCTGCAGGCCTATTTCAGCAAAAGCGCTTCTGGTTGGATCCAGAAGATCTTCCGCAGCACTCCAGAATGGAGCCACTTACCGATCTTAATCGGCTATGGTGTGCTGCGCCCCTTCCTGCCGGCCGCCCTGGTCGTCACCAGCAGCGCTCAGATCTGGCCGTGGATTACTTTATGGCGAGCAGCTGGCTGGGCAGCCTTGTTTGGGCTGATTGCCTATGGTGCTCTGCGCGCCTGGTTCAAGAAGGATGCGGACGCGTTTACCAAAGGTCTGGCGGTCATTGTCTGGCTGGGCATTCTGATAGCTTCGTTGCGCGGCGGCGGAGACCAGGACGACAACCCACGCTACCGCGCTATTTTTGCCAGCCTACAGATCGGACTGGCGGCCTGGGCGTGGGTTGAGCAGCGCCGCTCCGCAGATCCGCTGTTCCGGCGAGCGCTGGTTACCCTGGCTTTCATCATCGGATGGTCCTTGCTCTGGTATCTCCGCCGCCTGTATTCGATTTCCTGGGCAGTTGCCGATCCGTTTAAGATCATCGGCCTGGGGTTGGCCTGCGGCATCCTCTACAGCCTGTGGGATTGGGCCAGGGCAGCCAGGCCGCGGCCTTGACGATCAAACCACCGCGGTTATAATTCAGATGCTGAATATGTACAGCAATTTGCGCATGGGTTAAGGACACCCTTCCGTGTCGATTCAAAAAACCGGGCCTTTCTCGAATGGCGCGAACCTCGCCATTAATCGGATCCAATCGTTGCCAGTAGTCGCCGAATTAATCGCCCTAGCTGGCGCGTTTGTTTTCCTGCTCCAGGCGCTCCAATCTGCTACTCGCCAGGCTTCGATCCTGGATGAGGGGTTATACCTGGTGAAAGGCTTTTTATTTACCAGCGGGCGGTATATTCCCTTTCAAGCGGATGGACCCTGGACCAATCAGATGCCTCTCTCCTACCTGATCCCTGGTGCTGTCCAGCTATCATTCGGGACAGGCTTACGCACCGGAAGAATATTCTCGGTTATCTTGGGAGTCCTTATCCTGCTTGGATTGTGGATCCTGGCCAGGCGGCTGGCAGGCCGGTGGTGGGCGGCGGCTACCGTCCTGGCTGCGGCGATCAACCCGGCCTACTGGAATGGTTACAGCATGGCGGTTTCGCAAGTCCTGGTTGCCTGCATCCTGACCTGGGTCCTGGTCCTGGCAATAGATGAAAATGCGCCGCTCTGGCGGTTGTGCCTGGCCAGCCTTGGCGCTGGGTTGCTGCTCCTGGTCCGGGTGAACATGACCCCGGTGCTGCCCCTGCTGCTGCTGTACATTTTTTGGCAGCATGGTTGGAAAGCAGGCTTATGGAGCAGCCTGGCCGGCGGACTGGCAGTCCTGAGCCTGCATGCCCTCTACTGGCCGGGCATTTTGCAAATGTGGGCCAGTTGGATCCCGGCCTCGCTGACTCCCTTCCTGGATCCGTGGCGCATCGAAGACCTGGGGGTCGCGGTTTGGAATCCAGCCATTGGCTGGGAAGATCGCCTGGCCAGCTTGTGGGATGGCGTCCGGTTTAATTTCATACCGGTCTTATCCCTGGCTTTGTTCGGCGTGCTGGTTTTCCAGCCCAAATACTGGACGAAGATCTTCTATTACCGGACCACAGTTCTATTAAGCGTTCTATCGCTGGTCCTGGTCGCGGCCCACGCCTGGGCAGCGCTTTTGAAAAACTATTGCGTGTTTTGCTTTGCCGGGTACCTGGAATTTTTCTCGCCGGTCATGATCCTGATCGCAGCTTTGGCGTTCAGAGCCTGGAGACCCGGGAAAACCAGGGCGTATGCCTTGTATGCGCTGCTTGTGATCCCCCTCCTCTTCAGCGGGGCGGCTTTTGGCGCTTCACGCGTCATTGGCCCCTGGCTAATCGAACTGCCAGTCCCGAGATTGGGCGCTTCAGCTGGCTCCACAGCCAGCGGAACCATTCCGCTCTGGGGATTGCTGGAGAACGGCCT
>JAYRWF010000083.1:0-2639 GCA_041918195.1 Anaerolineales bacterium | reverse complement strand
TGGTTCTGCCACTCTGGTGAGCTGACCGGCTGGCCATCGCGCTCGACTTGGGCCTTTCCCAGCGTGTTAATCACCAGCCGGGGTGGGGCAAAGGGGACGCTTGGGCTACGTGGGCGCAGCCCTTTCCGCAAGGCCGGGATCCCAGCCTCGAATTCGTTGATTCGCTCAAGCAGGTCGCCTGCCTGATGGATAGCATCCGGCTGCTGGCTGGCTTTCACCAGTAACTCGCGCGCCTCGCGCCCTGCCACGACTAGCACGTGCGGGCTGTCCAGTTCGCTGGCCAGGCGCAGTGCTTGTACCAAATGGCTGCGCGCCGAAGATTCCAACCCGGCCCTGAATTCGCTCACCGCCAGGTACAGCAAGGCTCGGGCTGTTTCAACCGGCTGCCCGGTCTCCTCAAAATGTCTGGCGGCCTTCCCTAGCCAATCCACTGCGGCTGGCAAACCGTCGCGGGCAGCCTGCAACCGTCCAGTTTCTAGCTCGAACAGGCCGCGCTCCATTGTCGAGCTGGTCTCAGACACCCGGTTTTCTGCCGAGACCAGGGCGCGCTCGGCCTGATCCAGGCTTCCAGCTGCCCGTAACTGGCCGGCAGTTGCCAGATCGGTGTAGAGTAATAGAAAGTGGTAATCAATCCCGCGTGCTAAAATCCGTGAGCGGGTGTAGGCATCCAGGGCAGCCTGGCTGGCCTCCAGGTCTGCGTAGATATCCCCAATACTCGCCAGGATGTAGGCCTCCATCCGGGTGTAACGGTTCTGCCGGGCTTTGTTGAGGGCTTCTTCCAGCGTTTGGGCAGCCTGAATGTAATTTCCTAACAGGTGGTGCAGCACGCCCAGGTTATTCAGCAGGTTGGCTTGGCGAACCGAGTTATTCACCTTCCGCCAGTACTCCAATGCCTGTTCGTAATAGTGCAGAGCAGAACGATACTGCCCGTTGCTCATCAGCGCCAGGCCTAGCTCCATCTGGACTGTGGCCGCATTCTGACGATCCTTGAGCGCCTGATAGATTGCCAGCGCCTGAGAGAGCCGGTTGATCGCTTCTTGGATTTGCCCAATCTGGTACAGGCTTACTCCCGAGGCGCGCAGAGCATCCGCCTGGTAGGGCTGCATGGCTGGGCTGTCGCCGATCAATTGTTGGGCTGCGCTGGCATCCTGGAGCGATTCCCAGTATTTTCCCAGGAAGCGCAGAGCTGTTGCCCGGCGCGCCAGGGTGCGCGCCAAGGCTGGCGGATCATCAAAGACCTGGAACAGCTCCACCGCCCGGTTGAGCAAGGACAGGCTGCGATCCGGCTGCCCAAGGACAAGCTCGGGTACTGCCCGCAACGAGAGCAGATGCGGTGAACTGGCCAGGATCTCTTCGGGTAACTCGTCGATCCATTCAGCCAGCAAAGCCAGACGACTGCTGCGCACCAGGGGCGGCCCGGCTTGTTTGATTAGCTCGCTCGCCAGGCCTGGGTCGTCTAATTGCCGGCAGATCGAATGTGCCGTTTCCCAGTTCTCCTGT
Source organism: Anaerolineales bacterium (assembly GCA_041918195.1). Lineage (GTDB taxonomy): Bacteria > Chloroflexota > Anaerolineae > Anaerolineales > UBA4823 > CAZAGA01. Next base: position 1,139 of record JAYRWF010000083.1, on the reverse strand, counting down.
TCGGCGAAAATTTCTACCAGTCGCCGGCGAATCCGGCTACTTTCTTGTGGGTGTTCCAGTTCCAGGCGCGCCTGCAGAAAATCTCGGAACAGGTGGTGGTAGCGAATCCAGCGACCATCCTCACCCACTGGGAGGACAAACAGGTTGTTTTCCAGGACGTATTCAAAAGCCTGGCGCCAGGCGCCGTCTGTTCCGAATATATTTTCACACAGAGATGTGTCGAACTCATCCAGAACTGAGGTGCGCAGGAGAAAATCGCACACCTCCGCTGGTTGCTGGTCGAGCACCTGCTGAGCCAGGTAGTCATACAGCCGGACGCGCGAGACGCGCGTGAGACGCATTCGGTCAAGCAGTCCATTGGGCAAGGTCTGGGTGGAGAGCAACAGCCCGGTGACCCATCCCTCGGTGGAGAACGCAATTTCTTCGGCCTCGGCTTTTGGCAAGGCAACATTGTAATTCTGCTGGATCAGTTCCTGGATTTCAACGCTTTGGAAAGCCAGCTCTTCAAAGCTCAGACCGCCTACCATCGAGCGCGCCACCATCAGTGGCATATCTGGCAGGGCCAGCAGCGCCCTCGAAGCTAGCACCAGGTGGCAGTTTTCATCCACATCTTGGGTGAAGCGGCTAATGAATGCGGTGATATCTTTTTGCTCGTTGACCAGGTGGAAATCATCCAGAATCATAATGAAATGTTCTCGGATCGTCTCGTAGGCTTCATTGACAATCGTCGCCGCCAGGTGATCCAGGTCCATCTTCATTGTCAGGCTGCTCTCCAGCGTGGCCAACGATTGCGCGCCGAAAGCTGGAAAGCGATTGGCGAGTGCGGCGATGAAATGGGCCAAAAAGCGAGCCGGATCGCGATCCAAGGGATCGACCGTGTACCAGCAGACTGCAAGGTCGGTGTGATAAGCGAAATCAACCAGCAACGAAGTTTTGCCATACCCGGCGGGTGCGGCAAGGATTACCAGCCGGTAGTCCATCAACTCGAAGAGCAGGTCCAACAGCCGCTGCCGGGAGAGTAGATCCGACCGGCGGCGGGGAAGGGCTACCTTGGTTCGAGTGACGAGAATCGCCATGCTGTTCCCCCGATCAGTGAAGAAGGTCTAGCCCTTACAGTATTTATCCAGGTCAACGGAGGC
>JAYRWF010000082.1:0-1915 GCA_041918195.1 Anaerolineales bacterium | reverse complement strand
GACATGTGCTTAAAAAAAGCGACCGACCCCAGCCTTCTGGCCATATTTGGGAGATCGATCTCAGGTTGGTTCAGAGTGATGCTGGACAAACGAATGGTCCCTCGCCGGCTGGGTGGGTCAGGCTGCCGGTCAAGCCTTAGCAAACATGAACAAGATGATTATACAGCATTAAACAGATATTAAACAGAAAAATCCCCGTCCTGCCGGGGCGCTTGCCCAGGCCGAGTTGCAGTACCTGCAACACACCAGGGGTAAGATCGGGTTGAGTGTGGCTCAGAAACGGGCGGGGGTGGGAGTCGAGGGGAAAACTCCCATCCCCAAATTTTGATGCTAAAATTAATTATTACAAGATCGTCAATGACAAGGAGCGGGGCGATGAGCCGAGGAATCACCAAAGCCGAACGACTGCGCGATCTGGAATGGCTGTACAGCCAGCGCGCCTACACCGATCGCGAGCTGGCTGAGCGCCTGGGGGTCAACCGGACGACGATTTTTCGCGACCGCCTGGCGCTGGAGAGTGAGATCCCCTTCGAGCAACCCGAGCAGGGCCGCTGGAGGATCGACCGCGGCCGCTACCTCACCGCCCTGCGGGTCGACCTGCACGAAGCCCTGGCGCTCTACCTGGCTGCCCGCCGGGCGCAACGCCAGACCCTGGTCGCCCAGCCACACCTGGGCAGCGCGCTGGAAAAGCTGGCCACGGTTTTGCGCCAGCCGATGACCGATCGCCTGGTGCGGGCGGCCGGCGCGCTGCTCGAACAGCGCCGCCAGGACGCCCAACTGGAAATCCTCGAACAAGTCACCCTGGCCTGGGCTCGCCAGGTCAAGATCCGCCTGCGCTACCGCAGCCTGCGCGCCGAGCAAGCCGCCAATCACCTGGTCAGTCCCTACCTGATCGAACCGGCCACCTGGAACGAGGGCATCTACCTGATCGGCCACAGCGACCTTCACGGCGAGCTGACCACTTTCCGGATTGAGCGCATCGAACAGGCCGAGCTGACCGGCGAGCGTTACACCATCCCGGAGGGCTTCGACCACCAGGCGCTCTTCCGCCACGCCTGGGGCATCTGGTTCACTGACCAGCAGCCGGTCGAAGTGCGCCTGCGCTTCCTGCCCGGCGAAGCGACCCGGCGGGTGAAAGAAATCGTCTGGCACGCCACCCAGCAAATCGAGGACCTGCCAGACGGCGGGTGCCTGTGGACGGCGCAGGTGGCCGAGTGGCGCGAGATGGCGCAATGGGTGCGCGGTTGGGGCGCAGGGGTGGAGGTGCTGGCGCCGGAGGAGATGCGGGAGGCGTTGAAAGAGGAGGCGAGGAGGTTGAGGGAGGTGTATGAATAAGCCGCTGCAAGTGCCCATTTATCCCGAGACAACCGAGACTTATGTAAAAACTTGCAGCGGCTTTTTCTTATTGTGAACTTGGATTAGAAATTGAGGCTAATCACCAACCCTCTCAATTTGGCAGGTTGTTGAAATTGCATAATCTGATTTACTTACCTGAATATAAAACTGACCATTTGAATTTCCATTGGCAATTATTCCCTTAAAGCCACCAGCAAGATTACTTAACCGTTCCCAATAACACCCTTCAGCAGTACCCTTGTAGGTGCCAGGCTGAATGTCTAAGCTAACAATGTACATACCAGGGTCCAGAACCTGTGGGTATTCACCGTTATGCTCCGGAATTGGATCGAGCAATACTACCCGGCAATTGGTAGAAAAAGCAAAATCGCCATCTTTCACCTCAATATAATACTGCCCATTCGAATTGCCGTTGGCGATGATACCATCAAACCCGCCGGCTACATCTTGCAAACGTTCCCAATAGCAGCCATCTGACATGCCTTTATATAATCCGGCTTTGATGTCTATCCCTACTAAGAATACACCTGGATCAAGCTCCTCTGGAAACTCCTCAACT
>JAYRWF010000081.1:0-3914 GCA_041918195.1 Anaerolineales bacterium | reverse complement strand
CAGGAAGACCGATAGGCGCAGGATGTTTGTGGCTTGCGAGATTGCAACGTTCAGGTTACTGCCATAGCCATTCGGCAGTAAGCCTGAAAGCAAGAATAGGACAATCGCCAGTAGAACTGCGGCAAGTGGTGGGGAGATTGAGAAACGTTTCATGATCTCCTCCTGAACAGGCTGATAGCGCCGGGTGTCGCTAGAGCCACAACAATGATGAGCGCCTTGACAAGAGTTTCCCACCAGGTGTTGATATGGGCAAACGAGACGATATTCTGGAACAAGCCAAGCGTGATCGCGCCTAACATTGGCCCAGCTACACCACCTACCCCGCCAATTAGCGGCGTCCCCCCAATCACAACCGCAGTAATGGAATTCAAGGTCATCGATGAACCGATGTCGGCGTTTCCCGAACCGCTCAACATGGTGATCGCAATTCCAGAAATCGCCGCCATCAAACCCGAAATCACATACGTACTGAACTGGACCCAGATCACCGGGACAGCAGTCTCATAAGCTGCCTGGGCTTTGCCGCCAACAGCGTACAGAAAATTGCCATAACGTGTAGAACGCAGGTAACCCCACAACAGCAGGACGATCGCAATTATGTAAAAAGCCAGGGGCAAGCCAAGAGGTACGGTGCTGCGGTAAAGCTCAGCAATGGATGCTGGAATGCCTCCGCCTGGGTTGGGCAGGATAAACAGAGCCAGACCGGCGTATAAAAAACTGGTGGCATACGTAGTAATAATTGGTTGCAGACGCAGATAAGAAACGAAAAAACCGTTCAACGCGCCAGCCAATAAGCCAACAAGCAATGAAATGGCAACGTACTGCCACATGGCCTGGGGCGAACCTTCCAGGCCAACCCGAGTGGCCAGGATGGTATTGATTATGGAGACAATGCCACCGACAGAGATATCAATCCCACCACCGAGAATGACCACTGCCTGTCCAGCAGTCAGCAAAATCAGAGGCAAAAAGACGCGCATATTGCTGTTCAGCGTATCACGCGCAAACAGGTTGGGCTGCAGGATGAAATTGATCAAGATCGTTGAAGCCAGGAGAACCAGGGCAAATAGAGCCGGGTAACGTGCGGTCAGTCCACCCCAACCGAAGCGTTTCATTGCACACCTCCCTCGGCAACGCCCAGGCTGGCAGAAACCAGATTCTCCTTGGTCAGGGCAGATCCGGCAAGTTCAGTATGGATCCTGCCATCATGGAGCACCAGGACCCGGTCACATAAGCCAATCAGTTCTTCGTCATCACTGCTATAAAACAAGATCGTTTTTCCTTGGCCACACAATTCGGTCAACAACCCATAAAACTCAGCTTTGGTGCCGACATCTACACCTTTGGTCGGGTCGTCAAGCAAGAGCACATCCGGCTGGCGCATCAGCCATTTGCCGATTACCACTTTCTGGGCGTTACCGCCCGAAAGGCTGCTGACAGGCTCTTGTAGGCCTGCCATTTTCAGATTCAAGCTGGCAGCCCGATGCTCGGCATCTTTTTTGGCCCGGTTGATCTTGAGTGGGAAACCATATTTCGCCCAGGAAGGAAGTTGGAAGTTCTCTAAGATGGATCGGATATAGAGCAATCCTTCGCGCGCCCGGTCTCCAGGAACCAATGCAAAGCCACTATTCATTGCCTGCCGGGGATGGTGGAAGTGGACTGGTTTTCCGCGCAACGAGATCGAGCCAGTAAACGGGATATCGCCAAATATCGAGAGCAATAAATCGCGCTGGCCCTGTCCTTGTAAGCCGCCTATCCCTATCAATTCGCCTTCACGGACCGAAAAATTCACTCCTCGCAAAGTCTTACTATGCAAGTCTTGGATTTCAAGGCAGGTCGGTTGCTCATTTTTTACAGCGGCTGCGCGGGAATAGCTGAAGACCGATTCTTTATCAATCATCAGCTTGACCAGGTCCCTTTCGGTGACCTCGCCCATTTTCCCAGAGCCAACCGTCCGGCCATTCCGTAGCACGCTGAACCGGTCGCCAATGCGAAAGATTTCTTCCATTCGATGGGAGACAAAGATAATTGCTTTACCCTCAGCTTTCCACTTTTTCACCAACTCAAACAACCGCTCCACCTGGCGACTACCCAGGCTGGCCGTGGCTTCGTCAAGAATGAGCAAGCGGGGGTTGAAACTGATCGCTTTTAGAATTTCGACCAGTTGCTTTTCATCTGGAGGCAGGTCTGAAATATAGGCATCCGGGCGCAGGTCAGTTTTGAACATCCCAGCAAACAAGGCCAGCAATTCTTCGGTTTTTTCGGTAACCGCCTTGCGGTCGACTCGACCAAGCCGGCCCAGTTGTTCGCGCGTCAGCCAGATGTTATCGGCAACTGTCATGCGGGGTATTAAACTCAACTCTTGAAAGACGGTTGAGATGCCTGCGTTTTTGGCAGCCTGGGGCGAAACAAAATGAACTGGCTTGCCGTCCAAAAGCAGCTGGCCGCCATCCAGGGTGACAACACCGTTAATAACCTTGGAAATCGTGCTTTTACCGCTACCATTTGCCCCAATTAGTGCGACCACTTCGCCCGAGTTGATTTCTAGATTGCCATCTGAAAGAGCAACCACGCCCCCATATCGTTTGACTACATTTGTAGCGGAAAGCGATAGAGTCATATCCAGTCATTTCTACCCGGCCTCTCGCTGGACTGGAGCAAGAGGCCGGGCTTGACAAGCTAATATTTACTTGAAATACTGTTGAACTTCTTCGTCGCTCAGGATATCATCCAGCAAGAAGGCATCTGGCTTGCCTTCGCACATCGCCAGGCCATCCGCCAGGTTATCCTTGGTAATCACCGCCGCAACCGGCAGGACGAAGGACAGACCGTTCACGCCACCCAGCTTGGTCGTGTCAACCTGCTTGCCCATTAGCATATTGACGGCAATCCGCAGGCCAGTCGGCGACACACCAGGGTGGTTCGCTACCGCGATCGACTCAAAGTCCGGGTTCATCGTCAGAGCTTCTTGCCACAGCTTCAGGAACTGGCAGCGCCCTTCACCAACACCCTGTGGCCAGGCCGCCGGGTTGGCTGCCATCACCGCCTGCAAGGCGCCGATCGCCATGCCATCCTGCGTCCAATAGCCGGTCAGGTTCGGGTAAGCCGACAGGAAGTTCGACATCACCTGCTGGCCTGTCGCCTCGTCCCACTTGCCGGTGTCCTGCGCCAGTACCTTGATGTCCGGGTATCCAGCCAGCACTTCCGCTACCCCGTCCATCCGGGCTACGTTCGCCGGGTGCCCAGGAAAGCCTTCAATCAACACAATTTCACCTGTCCCACCCAGCTTCTCCGCCAGCCACTGCGCCGAAGTCTTCGCCCATTCCTTCTGGTCGATGCCCACGTTGTACACGCCAGGCACGTTCAGCTCCTGGTCCACCGAGATCACGACGATCCCCTTCGCCACTGCTTCCTGCAGCGTCGCATTCAGACCATTCACGTCACCCGGGTTCACCAGAATCGCATCCACGTTCTTGGCCATCAGGTTCTGCAACTGCTGAATCTGCCCGGCTACATCCGTGTCGGCGCTCTCGATTACCAACTCGGTCGTGATGCCCTGGTCCATGTACTCCTGGTTGACTTCGATCAGCTCCGCAATCATCTGCGTCCGGTACTCGCTGCTGATGAATGGATTTGAAATGCCGATCGTGAAGGTCTTGGCGGCTGCGCCTTCCTGAACAAAGTACTGTTGAACTTCTTCGTCGCTCAGGATATCATCCAGCAAGAAGGCATCTGGCTTGCCTTCGCACATTGCCAGGCCATCCGCCAGGTTATCCTTGGTGATCACCGCCGCAACCGGCAGGACGAAGGACAGACCATTCGCACCACCCAGCTTGGTCATATCAACTTTCTTACCTTGCAGCATATTGACAGCAATCCGCAGGCCAGTCGGTGACACACCGGGGTGGTTCGCT
>JAYRWF010000080.1:0-2746 GCA_041918195.1 Anaerolineales bacterium | reverse complement strand
CACGTCATCCGGCCGGACGGCACGCGGGTCATGGCCGGGCACCCGGTGCCCGGCCCCGAAGGGCCGCTGCCGCACAAGTCCACGCACCTCACCCTGACGTTCACGGACGGCAGCGTGCTCTACTACAACGATCTGCGCCAGTTTGGCTGGTGGCGCTTGATGCCGGCGGACGACGTCCCGGCCGCGCTGGCCGCCTTCAACTTTGCCCTGGCCGGTTGGATAATCACCGGTTCAATCTCTGCCTGGAATATCTGGGCTTCTAAGGATGTCTTTCACCTGATCAACTGGCTGCTTGTGCCCCTGGTCTGGCAATTGAGCTGGAACTTTCCTCGCCCACTCAAGGTATTGCCAGCCTGGGCCTGGCCTGTCATCTACAGCCTGTCTGGCGTCGGCGCAGCCATCGACTATTTCGATATCTTTTCTATCAACAGCTTTCCCATCCTGCTTATCCTGGCTGCCCTTGGCACGATCACCATCTTGCTTGTTCATCTAAAGACACAACCAACCAATCGTCGCCAGGTGACGATTCTACTCACCGGTTTTAGCGTTGCTATCCTGCCCGGCCTGGCGCGCATCTTATTCCCCATTGAGCACTTCGCAAGCAACGACCTATTGAATTACCTGGCCGCGTCAGCCTTGATCTTGGCGCCCGCATCCTATTTCTACGCCCTCACCTACCGCCAGCTTGGCGCGCCGGAGTTGCGCGCCAGCGCAACCCTGGCGTTGATCTCCTATGGCATCTGGATCTTCCTGTTCAATTATTTGATAATTTATCACCTCACCAACCAGAGGAATCTCTCGTTCACCCCCACCCCGATGGTGATTTTCATAGCTATTACAAACTGCCTGGTCACGATCTGGGTATATCCGCACTATCGACGCATCGTCGAGCAAATATTTTTAGGAATTCCGCGCCCACCTCACCAGTTCCTGACCACTTATTCTGGTTCGTTGCTGACCGCCCAGGATGAAAACGAGCTCTGTCGCCTGTTGCGCGATGACCTTTGCCCCAACCTGCACATCCGCCAGGCGGCCTTTGTCAAGGTTAACGCACCAGGAGGTGACAGGCAGCGCATTGAAACCCTTTTCACCCTGAATCTCACTTCGAATCATTTACCCCAAGTTGCTGATCTTCCGCCCCTGAACCAGAGCAGCGGGAAGGCACCCAACATAGATTTCCTTTCACCCCTATCCCATTTGAGCTGGTTACGCCTGTTTCTGACCAAGCAAGCCGGCCCAGAATTTCAACTCCTGGCTTTATTCGGCCGGCGTGACCCGGATGATTATTACGCCCCAACCGAAATTCCCGTCTTGCAAGCCCTGGTTGACAATACTGCCATGGCAATCGTCAACCTTGAACAAAAGGCAAAGCTGCACTCCTTGTATCAAAATAATATCAACCGCCGCGAGGCTGAATTTTCACGCCTTGCCAATGACCTACATGACGATGTATTAAATGACTTGGCTACCTTGGCCCAGTCCGTCGATGACGCCCATTCCAGCGAATCCTTTGATCAAGCTTACCAGACCGCCGTACAGCGCGTGCGTGAAATCATCAGTGGCTTGCATCCTCCAATGCTAAACTATGGGTTGGCAGCTGCTCTCAACGGCCTGGTAGATGATCTTAACCAGCAAGTCCGCGATGACCTGTTGCTTTGCATTGATATCCCAGCCTCCCAGGTGCGTTACCCGCTTGAAATTGAGCTACACTTGTTCCGAATCGTCCAACAGGCCTGCCAGAACGCGATCAGACACAGCCAGGGATCAAAAATTTCTATCTCGGGAATGCTACTGGATGAAAGGGTTGAGTTAACGGTCGAAGATGATGGCGTTGGAATGGAATTCCAGGGTCAACTGGCTCTGGGCTGGTTATTGGCAAACAAGCACTTCGACATAGCCGCGATGATCGAGCGCGCCCACCTCATTGGCGCCAGGCTCGAAATCCACACCCAACCTGGTCAGGGCACACGAATACAACTCGGCTGGCGTCCACTGCCAGTCAAAATCACACCGGTTCAAGAATCGCTTATGGCTTCTTCGTCTTAGCTGGGCTCTCCCGCCCCGGCGCCGTCGAGAGGATATCGCCAAGCAAGTTACCATTCAGACGCACCAGCGGATTACCCTTCACGCCTGGAAATTGGCGAATGGTCGTCCAAATCTGGTCGTGCACCCGGCCGTCATCACAACGGTCGCCTGACCGGACATACGTCCCACTCAAGTCAACCGTTGCCAGGCCGGTATTCGGATTAAAATCCACCCCAACCAGACTAAAGTTTGATAAATAGACCGGGTTGTAAAAACCGGCAATAAATTTCGATTTGACCAGCAGGCTACGCACGGCCGTGGCGATATCGGTCTTGTTGTCGCCAGTCCGCCATAACCCAGTATTAATCCGGATCAGGCTATCGCCGCAGGCAATAGGTCCGCCCGTGCCAGTCTGAACCAGGAATATGTTAATTGCCTGATCGTTGGGTGGAGTAGGAGGCAAAGGTGTGGCAGTAGCCGTTGCGGTGGGCTCTGGCGTATCCGTAGCGGTCGGGGCCAGGGTAGGGCTGGCAGTGAGGGTTGGCGGCAGTGGCGTGAAGGTTTCAGTCGGCGGGGGCGCTGTGTTTGTCGGCGCGGCGGTCGTCGCCAGCACAACGGTCGGGTCGACCGGGTTCTCCTGCTGCGGCATAGCCTGTGAAGAACAAGCCGCCAAACAGCCCAGCGCCATTGCCAGGCACATACCCGCCTTCCACCATTTGCT
>JAYRWF010000079.1:0-5313 GCA_041918195.1 Anaerolineales bacterium | reverse complement strand
TCGGCTTTATGAAATTCACCCCCGGGCCAGGCCTGGGCGGACACTGCATTCCAATTGACCCGCTCTACTTATCCTGGAAACTGCGCGCGCTGAACTATAACGCTCGTTTCATTGAGCTGGCCTCTGAAATCAACACCAGCATGCCGCGCTACGTGGTCAACCTGGTCCAGGATGGGCTAAACCAGGGCAGTCGCGCCCTGCGCGGTAGCCATGTCCTGGTCTTGGGCGTGGCGTACAAGCCAGACATTGATGACCTGCGCGAATCGCCTGCCCTCGATATTATCGGTTTGCTCGAACAAAAGGGGGCGATCGTGACTTATCACGATCCCTTCATACCGACCATCCGGCATGACGGAATGGAAATGAGCAGCGTGACCGATTATCAGGCAGCTGCCCGTGCAGCTGATTGTGTGGTGATCGTCACTAACCATGCCCAGTATGATTACGCGGCGCTATTGAATATTGCCGAGAGCGGCCCTGTGATTATCGATACGCGCAACGCGCTGGGTAAGATTGCCAAAAACCATCCCAAGGTAATCCGGCTGTAACCTGGGCAACCAACTGAAAGGCGTAGGATAAATTCATGGCAGATTACCTGATCACAGGCGCCGCTGGTTTCATTGGCTCGCGCGTGGCTGACCTGCTTCTGGCAGATGGGCATCGCGTGACTGGCGTCGACAACCTTAACGATGCCTATGATGTCAGGATGAAACAGTATCGCCTGAATCAGCTCCGCGATCACCCACAAGCCGGCCAGTTTCAATTTCATAAGCTGGATATTTCCTGCCGGTCTCAGGAACCCGATGGTAAGCAGTTAGCTGCCTTGTTTAAGGGTTCAAGTTTCAACGCGGTGATTAACCTGGCCGCCCGAGCTGGTGTTCGCCAATCGGTTGAAAATCCCTGGGTGTACATGGACACCAACGCAACCGGAACGCTGAATTTGTTGGAGCACTGCCGTCAATTTGGCGTGCCGAAGTTTATTGTCGCATCGACTTCCAGCATATATGGAACAAACGCCCCCCTGCCAACGCCCGAAGAAGCTGACAGCAGTCACCCGCTCCAGGTTTACGCCGCCAGCAAAAAGAGCGCCGAGACCCTGTGCCACGTTTACCATCACTTATATGGAGTAGATGTAACTGTATTTCGGTACTTCACGGTGTACGGTCCAGCCGGGCGACCGGATATGAGCATGTTTCGATTTACTCATTGGATCAGCGAAGGTTTTCCGGTCCAGTTGAACGGGGATGGTGAACAGACGCGCGGCTTCACCTATGTTGACTATATCGCTCGGGGCACCATCCTGGGTCTGAAACCGCTGGGATACGAAATAATAAACCTGGGCGGGCACGAGACCATCACGATGAATCAGCTAATCCGCAACCTGGAGAAGCTCATCGGCCGGACAGCTCAGGTCGTTCATTTACCGCTGAATCCTACCGAAATGTCCGCCAATTGGGCGGATGTGCGTAAAGCGCGGCGCTTACTAGATTGGGAGCCCAAGGTAAACCTGGAGCAGGGGGTAGCCAACCTGGTAGCCTGGTACCAGGCCGAGCGGTCCTGGGCCAGCCAGCTCGCAATCGGATAGTCTATGCGCAACCCTGGCGACGGGCCAGCCGGCCTGCACCGAATCCCATTTCTGAACAGGCTGCTTGAAAGCCCTCTGATGCGCCGGATTTATAAAAATTCGGGCTACCTGTTCAGTGCGACCGGTTTCGGCGCTGTTATCAGCATGCTGCAAAGCATCCTGGTCGGTCGCCTGTTGGGCGTTGCAGGCTTTGGTTTGCTGGGAACGATCATCATGTTCACCAGTGTAGTAAACAAATTCGTCTCTTTCCGGATGAGCGAGTTTGTCATTAAGTATATCGGTCGCTATCAAGAAACCGGCGACCCGCAACGCTCAGCGGCTGTTTTCAAAGCAGCTGCACTGGCGGAAATGCTGGCTTCCCTGGCAGCTTTCGCGATCATCGGACTGCTCTCCCCGTTGGCAGCCAGCTACCTGGCCAAGGATGCTGGCCTGGCCTGGCTGTTTGCCCTGTACGGGTTGATTGTCCTGGCCAACCTGATTGCCGAAAGCTCGACCGGGACTCTCCAGGTATTCAATCGTTACCGGCGCATTGCCAGCCTGAACATCCTTCAAAGCCTGGTTACTTTAGGATTGATCTTCTGGGCCTACCTGGCAAACGGGGGAATGCAGCACATTGTCCTGGCTTATTTAGTGGGAAAAACCCTCGGGGCTTTGACGTTAACCCTTGCCGCACTCAATGAAGCTGGCCGGCGCTGGGGGCGGGGCTGGTGGCGGACACCACTTGGAATATTGCGCCCCGAGTGGGGCGAGCTCTCGCATTTCGCCATCAGCACCAATATCAGCGCCTCTTTGAACCTGATTAACAAAGATAGCGAGTTGTTATGGGTCTCGTTGTTTCGCGGCTCGCTCGAAGCCGGCTACTACAAAACCGCCCTGGCAATTATCAACCTGGTTCAAATGCCTGTCAGCCCATTACCTCAGTCTACGTATCCCGAGCTCAGCCGGGAGGCGACGCGCGGCAACTGGAAAAACATGCGCCTGGTTCTACGCCAGGGAACCCTGCTGGCCGGCAGCTTCACCTTGCTGGCCGGCGTAGTGTTGGCTTTGTTTGGCAAACAAATCATCTTACTGCTATATGACGACCCCGGATTCCTGCCTGCCTTTCCAGCCCTGTTAATCCTGTTGGGCGGCTTTCTGGTGGCAAACTCTTTTTATTGGAACCGGGTGGCGCTGTTGGCGCTTGGATTGCCTAGTTTTCCAACCAAGGTCAACCTGGTTTTGGCGATCCTAAAGTTGGCCGGAATCTTAATCCTGGTACCCCGGCTGGGCTACCTGGCCAGCGCGGCCTTATTCGCCGGCTACTACGTCATCAGCACAAGCCTGGCCGCCTTGAAAACCTATCAAACCCTGGCCAAGCAAGAAGACCGCGCGGCCCAAACAGTTCCCCCCAGCTCGATCGATCCGGGCATATGAAAATTGCCGTCATCGCCCCAACAACCATCCCTTCCAGGCGGGCAAACACCTTCCAGGTGATGAAAATGTCGCAAGCGCTGGTGGAAATCGGCCATACGGTGCGGTTAATTGCTCAACCAGCCGTTAATATGACCGCAACGAAAGCGAACCAGAGCGGGTCCGAATGGGAAACCCTGACCGAGCACTATGGGTTAAACCCGGCAGCAAGATTTGAGATCCAGTGGCTCTCAGCCCAGGATCGTCTGCGCCGGTATGATTTCGGATGGCGAGCCATGCGACTCGCCAGGCAGTGGAACGCCGACCTGCTTTATACCCGCTTGCCGCAAGCTGGCGCGATCGCCAGCCGGGCTGGCGTGCCAACAGTGCTGGAAGTGCATGACCTGCCACAGGGCAAATTCGGCAACTTACTTTTCCGCTGGTTCGTGAACGGGCGAGGCGCTTACCGCCTGGTTGTCATCACGCGCGCCCTGGCGGATGATCTGCGCACCAGGTTCAGCCTGCCCGAGCCCGAAAATTCTGACCCGGCCAGGCCATTTACGATCATTGCACCGGATGGCGTCGATCTGGCGCGCTACCAGGACTTGCCCAGGCCACTGGCAGCCCGCCAGGCGCTCGGGCTGGCCCGGCCCAAGCAATTTACAGCCGGATACACCGGTCATCTGTATGCTGGGCGAGGAGCGAACCTCATCCTCGAGTTGGCAAAACGCCTGCCAAAGGTGAACTTTCTGATCGCCGGCGGCGAACCTGGTCAAGTGGAAACCCTGGCATCCGAGTGCCGCGCTGCCAGGCTGGAAAACCTGGCTCTGCTGGGCTTCATTTCAAACACCAGGCTGCCGCTCTACCAGGCCGCCTGCGAAGCGCTCCTGATGCCATACCAGCGACAAGTAGCCGCCTCTTCGGGCGGCGATATCGCCCGCTACCTCAGCCCGATGAAGGTTTTCGAGTACCTGGCTTGCGGCAGAGCCATCCTATCCAGTGATTTGCCCGTGCTGCGGGAGGTTCTCAACCCCGGAAATGCGATCTTGCTGCCCATGGCAGATATCGATGCCTGGGCTGCAGCAATCCAGAACCTTCAAGACAACCCGGATTTATGCGCTCGCCTGGCCGAGCAGGCCCAGCGTGACGCGCAAAACTATAGCTGGGAAGCCCGCGCCCGGCGTATCCTGCAGCCAGCCGAATAGATCGGAGACCTGGTTAAGATGAAACTATCCAAGCTGTCTCCAGGCTCAGCGCCTCGTAAATTACCGGCTATCTCCTGGCCCTGGGTCAGCGGAACAATCGTATTTGCCGCCCTGGTCGCTTTTGGGCTGGCCTGGGCTTCAAGCCTGTGCATTGGCTGCGAAGCGCAGGGTGCAAGTGCAACCCTCACCCTGAACCTGTGGCTCTCCTTTCTGGCAATCACCCTGACCGGAGCCTTGATCCTGTGGATAGGTTGGAGATTAATGCTGGCCAGCGAGCGCCCGTCCGGTGCCCCCAACTGGCTGGCCACCCTGCTGATCGGTGCGGCGCTGCTCCGCCTGGCGGCTGGGGTCTTATGGGCGGTCGCATTGCCATCCACTGGTCACGGCACCCAACAGGAAATTAACGGCTATGTGATGGCCGACGCATACGAACGCGACCAGTTGGCCTGGAAAATCGCTCAGGCCCCCCGAACCATTTCCGAGTCATACGAGCTTAGCCGCAGATCGGACCCTTACGGCGGCTTGTTGTTCATCAGCGCCATGATCTATCGCATCTTTGGCGCTCAGCAGCACGCACCATTGAGCCTGGTGGTAATATCAGCGGCTGTATCGGCCCTGGCGGTCCTCTTCGGGTGGGCCTTTGCCCGGCGAAATTGGGGAGAACGCGTTGGGCAACTGACTGCCTGGGGCCTGGCGATCTATCCGGAAACGGTGCTGCTGGGCAGTTCACAGATGCGAGAGGCTTTCCTGATCCCATTGATCGCGGCTGCTTTCTACGGATTGGCGCGACTGCGGCGTGAACGTTCCTGGATTGGCCTGGCCTGGCTGCTGAGCGGTATTCTCTTAACCCTTTTCTTTTCACCGCCAATTATTATTGTACTTCTGGCCAGCCTGGTCCTGGCCGCGTTTACCATTCGCGATGACCTGTTTCATCGCCATGTCGCTGTCCCTCGCTGGGCGTGGCTGGCGCTCGCCGGCGTAATTGGCCTGGCGCTCCTCGGCGGCTGGCTGGCTATCCGCCAGTTTGCCCCACCGGAGATCAGCAATCCCCTGGATGTTGCCAGCTACTGGCTTCGCAAGTCGGTAGATCTGCAGGCCTATTTCAGCAAAAGCGCTTCTGGTTGGATCCAGAAG
>JAYRWF010000078.1:0-3411 GCA_041918195.1 Anaerolineales bacterium | reverse complement strand
CATCATGATCTTGCAGTGATTCTTTGGTGTTCTGGTATTATTCTTTGGAAAAAGGGCCGGCCTCATAGTTGGGATGCTATGCACCAGTGGGAAGCCTGCCGTAAAGAATTTGAGCGCCTGTATGCTACTGGCCCATTTGGCGAGACGCGCTCAGAGTGGTACCGCCAACGCCTGGAAGAAATCCGCCTGTTCCTGGACGAAATGCGCAAAGAATTATCCGCGAATGTCGCGAACACTACTGGTGCGGGGGCGTCAATCAGTGCTGCTGCCGCGGTCGGGGCAGTGGCTTCGGTCAGTCCTTCTGTTGCTGCATCTGTCGCCGCGGAAGAAGCTATTCATCCACCCGATGGCAAGGAAGTGAAACCGCCGGCTGGGCACGTGAAAGAACCTGGCCGGAAAAAGAATGACGGATTTTTACGGATCTATCCAATCCGCCGAGATGCTACCTCGGCTGGTCAATTGAAAGAAAATTACATCGGCGACGCAGGTTATATTGATGTTGAGCAGGTAGTTATTGAAAATGTATCTTATCTGGTTCACGCATTGGTTTCTGGTGACCGCATGGTAAACGTGCTTGATTTTCGAAGAGTCTATGCCCTCCGGGTGCATGGCGACAGCATGAACGCACCCGGACCGGAATCCATTCAGGATGGCGACTTGGTTCTCGTTTTACCTGTGGAGGTTGATCCATTTCACGAGAAATTATTCGCCAACAGGATTGTGATTACTTCAACCAATGAACCCGGGTCTGAGGAAACCAATATTAAGAAACTCGTTTATGATGGAAAACAAATTCGCCTGGAATTCCAGTCCCGCAACCCGAGCCATGAGCCGTTCATAAATTTTCAGAAAGGCTGGAAGATTATGGGCGTTGTCCTGGCCCGGTTAACCCCGCTAGAAGATCAAGAGGATTCCCCCGAGTAATCCATGTCGCATCATCCTGAATTTACTCCTCTTGAGAAAGAAGGTCCTGTCCTGGTGTTGGGGGCGGCGGGCGTTGACCTGGTCGGGCGGCTACAAGGCGAGCTGCGCTCGGAGACCAGCAATCCGGCCCATATCCGTAGCTCATTTGGCGGTGTGGCGCGCAATGTGGCCGAGAACCTGGCCCGGCTTGGACAACCGGTGACCCTGCTTACAGCAGTTGGTGAAGATCCTCCCGGCGCACAACTCCTCGATCAATTGGCCGATGCTGGTGTTGACGTCAGCGCGGTCCAAACGATCCCAGGGCAGTCTACTGGCGCTTACCTGGCGGTCGTGAATAACAAAGGTGAGTTGCAGTTTGCGCTGGATGATATGCGCACCAGCAGCGCTGCAATTACCCCAGCCTACCTGGAAGCGCATAGCGAACTGTTCAAGCAGGCTTCCCTGCTATTTCTAGATGCGAATTCAGCCCCAGAAACGATTCGAAAAGCGGTCAGCCTGGCCCGGCGAGCGCACTTACCGGTGTGCGCAGACCCGACCTCCACCAGCCTGGCCGGCCGCATGCGGCCTTATCTACCGCGCCTGTTTATGATCACACCGAATAATAGCGAAGCTGGGATTTTGAGTGACCGCCCCGTGGATGCCTCCAAGCGCCGGCAGGTGATGGATGCCGCCCGTTACCTGGTAGGGCAGGGGGTTGAAATTGTCATCATTACCCTCGCCCAATTTGGCGTCTGCTATGCCACCTCCCAAACGGCCGGCTATATCCCTGCCATCCGGACCGAGATCGTCGATCCTACAGGCGCTGGCGATGCGATGACCGCCGCGGTTCTGTTTGGATTGTTGAATGAAATCTCCCTTGATGAGGCCCTGCGCCTGGGTGTTTCTGCTTCAGCGCTGACCTTGCGCCATCCTGGGGCGGTCTTACCCGACTTGACCCTGGAAAAATTATACGAAGGACTGGTCATTTAATCATGATCCAACATGAAGTATCCCCCCATTTTTTTGTCTCCGAACCTGTCTACGCTGCATTGAGCAACCAGGAGCCGGTCGTCGCCCTCGAATCGACCGTGATCACCCACGGTTTGCCTTACCCGCAGAATCGCCAGCTCGCCCTGGATATGGAGGCCGAGGTCGCTCGCTGGGGCGCGGTCCCGGCTACGATCGCGCTCTACCAGGGCAAGGTCTTGGTGGGTATCGATGAACAGATCCTGGAAGACCTGGCGCAGGGGAGAGATGTGCACAAGATCAGCAGTCGTGACATTGGCCCGGCGATTGCTGGCCGATGGAGCGGAGGTACTACAGTAGCTGCTACTTTATTTGCCGCCTACAGCGCTGGAATAAAAGTATTTGCTACAGGCGGCATTGGTGGCGTCCACCGGTTGCTGCCTGGTCAGCCGGCCGCCCAGACCTGGGATATCTCTGCCGATTTACCGCAACTGGCTCAGACGCCATTGATCGTGGTATGCGCAGGTGCCAAGGCCATCCTGGATTTGCCGGCGACCCTGGAGTACCTGGAAACCTGGAGCGTACCAGTGGTAGGTTATGGTACGGATGACTTCCCCGCCTTTTATTCGCGTTCCAGTGGCCTGAAAACCAGCGCCCAAGCTGCTACCCCTCGAGATGTTGTCCAGCTTGCCAAAGCGCATTGGGGGATAGGGATGAATACAGCTGTCCTGGTGGCAAATCCACCCCCCGAAGAAACCGCTCTCCCGGTTGATTTTGTTGAACAGGCTGTCCAGCAAGCGCTGGCCGATGCTGAACGGCACCAGGTGCGCGGCCAGGCAGTCTCGCCCTTCTTATTGAGCCGGATGAGCGAGCTGACCCATGGCAGCAGCCTGGCGGCGAATTTAAGCTTGCTGACCAACAATGCTCGCCTGGCTGCCCAGATAGCCGTCGCCCTTGCACAGGGTTAATCTCTCTCCTTGTCATCGATTCTAGCTAGTATCCAGGTATAAAAAAATTGGCGAGACCGATTTTTTTATACCTGGATATGTAAGAAAATTACCTTTATTTCGTCGGTGTTGGTGTGCGGGTCAGGGTTGGATAGGAGGTCGGCGAGGGCGTGACCGGAGTGCGCGTCAGGGTTGGATAGGAGGTCGGCTTGGTGGTTGGCGTGGGGGAAAGGTAGGGCGCTCGGGTCAACGTAACCGTTGGGGTCAGTGTAGCTGTCCGGGTCGGCCGTGGGGTGCGGCTCGGGATGGGAGTGGCGGTCGGCCGGGGGGTGCGGGTTGGCGTCGCAGTGCGTGTAGCTGTGGCGGTTGGTGTCGGTGTGGGGCTTGGAATGGCAGTTGGCGCTTCGCCTTCGACGAGAAATGTGCCGGATTGCTTCCATTGTTCCCCGGCGAAAATCTGCACCTCGTACTGGCCTGGAAGCCATTGATCCGGGTAAGCCCATTACTTTCTATATCAATAGTCCGGGTGGCGTGGTAACCAGTGGTATGGTGATATACGATACCATGCAGATGATTTCATCTCCGGTGAGCACTG
>JAYRWF010000077.1:0-1783 GCA_041918195.1 Anaerolineales bacterium | reverse complement strand
GTCGTTCCCAGGGTCGAAGCGGTTGGCCTGGAAGTTGAGCACGGTGGAGATCAGCATAATCCCGTTCAGGTACATGCCATGCTGCTCCTGCAGGTGTCCAGAAAGCCCGGCGGCGCGGGTCGTGCCGTAGCTTTCGCCAATCACAAACTTGGGCGAGGCCCAGCGCTTGTTGCGGGTGGTGTACAGGCGGATAAACTCACTGACCGACTCGATATCTTTCTTGATGTTATGGAATTCCTCGGCCTTCTCGCCCGGGACCGGCCGACTGTAGCCGGTGCTGACCGGGTCAATAAACACCAGGTCGGTCTGGTCCAGCAAGCTGAACTCATTCTCGACCAGCTTGTAAGGAGGGCGGGTTGGGTTGCCTTGCTCGTCCATCAGAACACGCTTTGGCCCAAGCAGCCCCAGGTGCAGCCAGACCGACGATGAGCCTGGACCACCGTTGAACGAGAAGGTCAGCGGGCGCCCGGCTGGGTCTTCGACGCCGTCCAGGGTATAGGCGATATAAAAGACCGAGGCCTTAGGCTTTTCGCCCTTCTCCTGGTCTTCTTCTTTCAAAAGGAGCGTGCCGGCTGTGGCGGTATAGGCAAGCTCCCGTTCGCCCAGGCGGAGGCTATGGTGCGTGACGGCAATCCGCTCCTGCGGGGTGGGTTTCTCTTCCTTTTTTTCAGTCTCGGCTGGGGGTGTTTGTGGATCGGGCATGGCATTTTTCTCCTGGGAATCAAAGCATTCGAAGGATGGATCGTTCTAGAAGATATTCTAACAGAGGAAGAAAAATTAACCTGCTCCGATCGCCCGCCGCAGACGAAGATTGGCCAGGAAAAACAAGATTACTGCCAGGCCCATCAGCAGACCGGCGCCGCCCCAGATCAGCCGGCCATCCGGCGCGCCAAGCATCGCCAGGCGAATCATCCGGATCAATGCACCACTCGGCAGCCAGGCCAGCAGCTCGCGCAGCCAGGCTGGCCAGTTGGCGTTGCTGAACAGGCTGAGCAGACCGGCAGACACCAGGGCCATCAAGACCATGCCGCCCCATAGGCCGACCGTGGTCGGGTTGTTGGACAGAGCGCCGATCAGCAGGCCCAACGCCACCCCAAAAGCCGCTCCGGCGATCACCGCCAGCAAGACCACCCACCACTGGGCGAACAAATAGCGGTTTAACAAGAGCACCACTGCCGCGGCCAGGAAACCGTAAAAGAGCCCCACCAACGCCTTACCGGCTATCACCTGGCTGGTGCGTGCCGGCGAGACCAACAACGCCTCCAGGGTGTGGGATTCTTTCTCTTCTACCAACAGCAGCGGCGTCAAGGTGATCCCGGTGATGAACAGGATGAAGGCAAGGATCTGAGCCACCATCAAGCTCTGACCAAAACCAACCAGAGAGGGATAAACGAGCCTGGCCGGCGAGCTAAGGCTGACCTTCCCCGCTGAGAGACGCTCCACTTCTGCGCTGAACGCACTGGCAAGCCGTGCAGCCACCTGTGGATCGGCCCAATGGATCAGGGATCTTTCCAGCGAAACTGTTTCGCCGCGCGCCAGGCGCTGGTCGAAATCGACCGGTAGGGACAGGCCAAGATTAGTCTGCGGCAGCTCGCCCAACTCAGCTTCCATCGCCTCTCGACTGTTAGGGACCCCAATCACCAGCTCGCTCTGCTCAACCAGGATCCGCAGCAGCTCAGAGTGGTTCGGGTCATACACCAGCACGGTCGGCTCGATCCGGCTGCGCAGCAAGAGCGGTAAAGCCGAGTTGAGCAGAATCATGACCAGCGAAGACAGCAAGATC